>CAXGTL010000006.1:0-45928 GCA_964012725.1 Candidatus Woesearchaeota archaeon | reverse complement strand
AAAATGGGCTGGTAGCTCAGTCTGGAGCAATCGCGGGCAATAGAGCACTCCACTTTTATTTTTAACCAGAGGTTTCAAAACTTTTGGTTTAGAAGTGATGGAGTGGTCGCGGGTTCGAATTAATATTTAACGAAAGTCCCGTCCGGCCCATATATAATCATTGGATAAACACAAAATGTCTGCAAATCTTGATTTGCAGGCTATGAATGGAACAAAGTGAAATGAATATGGCAAAACGAAAGAAAAAAATAAAAGTTGTTATTAAGAAACATTTCTTACTTCCAGAACATATTAAAATCTCAGAAAAAGAGAAAAAAGAACTTCTTGAAAAATATAATATTACTCTTCAAAATTTGCCAAAAATCTTAACAACAGATGCTGCGCTTCAAACATTAAAAGTAAAGCCAGGAGATGTAATTAAAATCATAAGAAATAGTCCTACTGCTGGAACTAGTTTATTTTATAGGTGTGTGATATAAAAATGGATAAACCTCAAGAAATTAATACTCGAACTTTATTAAAGAAATTCTTTAGTGAGAGAGGTTTTGTTGATTCAGATATTGAATCATTTAATTATCTTATTGATCATGAACTACAAAAAATTATTGAAGAAAATAAAGAAATTGAACCAACAATTATTCCTCACGATATTGATGAATTCAAAATAAGACTTGACAAAATTTGGATAACAAAACCAGAAATCACAGAAGCAGACGGAAGTAAGAGACCAATTTTCCCAATTGAAGCAAGACTAAGAAAAATTACTTATGCTGCTCCTATCTTTCTTGAAGTATCTGCACACATAAATGGAATACAAAGAGAAAGTTTCACAACCCAAGTTGGTAATTTACCTATCATGTTAAAAAGTAAATTTTGTAATTTAAAAAATCTTTCTCAAGAAGATTTGATTAAAGAAGGTGAAGACCCTAACGACCCAGGTGGATATTTTATAGTTAATGGGTCTGAAAAAGTATTAATAGATATTGAAGACCTTGCACCAAACAGACTTCTTATTAGTCAGAAAAAAATAGGTCCTAGTAAATTTATAGGAAAATTATTCTCAGAAAGAGGTTCATTTAAGATACCTCATACTATGGAAAAACTAAAAGATGGAATATTTTATTTAACATTTACAAAAGTTAAAAGAATTCCAGCAATTGTTATTATAAAAGCATTAGGCTTCTTAAAAGACGAAGAAATCATGAAATCTGTTTCTGAAAAAGAACAATTTGATGAAATCTTTGTTAATCTTTATGAATTTATTGATATAAAAACTGAAGAAGATGCACTTGATTATATGGCAAAGAAAATTGGTATAACTCAGTCAAAAGAAATAAGAGTTGCACGTATGCGTGAAATCTTACAAAAATATTTCCTACCACATATAGGAACTAATATTGAAGACAATTTATTAAAAGCACTTAACCTTGCTAAAATGCTTAAAAAGTTCATCTTAGTTTCAAATGGTAAACTTCCTATAGATGATAAAGATCATTATATGAATAAAAGATTAAAATTAAGTGGTGACTTACTTTCAGATTTAATAAGGGTAAATCTTAAAATATTAATTAATGACTTATTATATAATTTTCAAAGAATTGTAAAGCGTGGTAAATTCCCTTCAATAAAAGTTATTATTAGAGAAAAATTACTAACATCCAGAATTTATAGTGCAATGGCAACTGGTAACTGGATTGGTGGAAGAAAAGGTATTTCTCAAAGAATGGCAAGAATTAATTTTATGGACACAATTTCACATCTTCAAAGAGTTGTTAGTCCTTTAAACACTAGCCAGGAAAACTTTGCTGCACGTGCATTACATGGTACACATTTTGGTAAACTTTGTCCTGTTGAAACTCCAGAAGGTACAAATATTGGTTTAAGAAAAAATTTAGCTTTACTAACAAAAGTTTCACAACAATCAAATGAAGAAGAGATTGTAAATTCACTAAGAGGTTTAGGTTTGAGGATTATTAAATAAAAATGACAGAAGTATATTTAAATTTCAAATTTGTTGGAACTGTAGAAAATGCAGATGAGTTTGTACAGAGAGTAATAGATGAAAGAAGAAAAAATACTCTTCCTAAAAAAGTTAACATTTTTTATGAAGATGTTGCTGATGAAGTTTATGTTTCATGTAGTAAAGGTAGACTAAGACGACCTTTAATAGTTGTTAAGGATGGAAAACCTTTGTTAACAGAAGCACATATTAAACAAATAGAAAAAAATGAAATTTCCTGGCAAGATTTAGTTGACCAAGGAATTATTGAATATCTTGATGCTGGTGAAGAAGAAAATATATTTTTAGCAATGTTTGCTTCTGATATAACACCAGAACATACTCATCTTGAAGTTAATCCTTTAACAATCTTAGGTTTAGTAGCATCATTAGTACCTTTTGGAAATTACAGTCCAGGAAGAATGAATATTATTGGAACAAAAAACCAAAGACAAGCAATTGGTTTTTATGCTGCTAATTATTCTCTTAGACTTGATACTGATATTAATTTATTAGTAAACCCTCAAATTCCAGTTGTAACAACATTAGCAAATGAAATTTGTGATTATGAAAAACATCCATCTGGACAAAACATAGTTGTTGCTGTTCTAACTTATGAAGGATATAACATGGAAGATGCACTTATATTTAACAAAAGTTCAATTGATCGTGGTTTAGCAAGAAGTATTTATTTTAGACTTGGAACTACAGAAGAATTAAGATATTCAGGTGGTCTTATTGATGAAGTTTGTATACCTGACAAAGAAGTTAAAGGCTATAAAACAGAAAATGATTATAGATTATTAGAAGATGATGGTATTATTTATCCTGAAGCAAAAATCTCAGAATCAGATGTTCTTATTGGTAAAACATCACCACCAAGATTCTTGAGTACAGGTGATGAATATAATTTAACTGCTAATATTAGAAGAGAATCATCAGTTACAATGCCTCATGCAGAATCAGGAACAGTAGACTTTGTTGTTGTTACTGAAAATGAAGAAGGTAACAAATTAGTAGAAGTAAGAATACGTTCTCAAAAAGTTCCTGAGATTGGAGACAAATTTATTAGTAGGTTTGGTCAAAAAGGAGTCATTGGAATGTTAAAAAAACAAGAAGATATGCCTTTCACAGCGTCAGGAATTATACCAGATCTTATATTTAGTCCTTACAGTCTTCCTTCAAGAATGACAGTATCACATTTATTAGAAATGCTTGGTGGAAAAACAGGTTCATTATCTGGAAGATATGTTGATGGTACAACATTTAGTTCAGAGCCTGAAAAAAAACTAAGAGAAGAATTATCAAGTTTAGGTTTCCGTGATAATGGAACTGAAACTATGTACAATGGTAGAACTGGTGAACAATTTAAAGTAAAAATCTTTGTTGGTAACATGTTTTATTTAAAACTAAAACATATGGTTTCTAACAGAATTCAAACAAGAGCAATGGGTCCTATCCAATTATTAACAAGACAACCTAGTGAAGGAAGAGGTAAACAAGGTGGTCTTAGACTTGGTGAGATGGAGAAAGATTGTTTTGTTGCTCACGGTGCTTCATTATTATTAAAAGAAAGATTTGACAGTGATAAAACAATTGTTCCAGTTTGTGAAAAATGTGGTTTAATTGCTGTTTATAATGAATTTAAAGACAAATCTTACTGCTCTGTTTGCGGTGAAGGTGTTGATATAAGTAATATTGAAATAAGTTATGCATTTAAATTATTATTAGACGAGTTTAAATCAATAGGAATATATCCACAATTAAAATTAAAAAATAAATATTAGTAAATACAAAATAGATTAAATAAAAACATTTAAAAAAGTTAAAGAAAACAAATAAAAAATAAAACCAAAGTAATAAAGATAAAAAATTACAATAAATAAAAAAAATAAAGATACAAAAGGAAAACAAAAATGTCAATAGGAAAATACTCATTCAAGAAAGTCGATTCAATCGTATTTGGTGTTTTATCTCCCAAAATGATTAAGAAAATGGCTTCTGTTAAGATAGTTACACCTGAATTATATGATAAAGAAGGATACCCGGTTGATGGTGGACTTATGGACATAAGATTAGGTGTTATTGATCCAGGTTTAAGATGTAAAACTTGTGGTTCAAAACTTAAAGAATGTATTGGTCATTTTGGTTATATTGAAATGGCTCGTCCAGTTATTCATTATAAATTTGTAAGTCAAATGTTAAATTTATTAAGAACAACTTGTAGAGAATGTGGTAAAATTCTTATGAGTCAAAACGATCTTAAATCAAATTTAAAAAAATTAAGAAAAGTTGAACATTTATTTGGTTTAGAAGAAAGAAGAATTTTAACTAAAAGTTTAATACTTAAGACAAAAACTATTAACAAATGTCCTCATTGTAAGGCTCGTCAACAAAAAATTACATTAGAAAAGCCTACTACTTTTTTAGAAAATGATAAAAGAATTTCTCCAATTGAAATCAGAACAAGATTAGAAAAAATCCCTGATGAAGATGGTGAATTGTTAGGTTTAAGAACAGGATCTATCAGACCTGAATGGATGGTATTAACAGTATTATCTGTACCACCTGTTACTATGAGACCTTCTATTACTTTACAATCTGGTCAAAGAGCTGAAGATGATTTAACACACAAGCTTAGTGATATAGTAAGAATTAATCAAAGACTATTTGAAAACATTAATGCTGGTGCTCCAGAAATTATTGTTGAAGATCTTTGGGACTTGTTACAATATCATATCACAACATTTTTCGATAATAATGTAGCACAATTACCTCCTGCAAGACACAGATCTGGTCAACCTTTAAAGACTTTAAAAGAAAGAGTTGAAAGTAAAGAAGGAAGAATTAGGCACAACTTAGCAGGAAAACGTACTAATTATTCATCAAGAACAGTTATTAGTCCTGATCCTATGCTTCATTTAAATGAAGTAGGTGTTCCTATCATGGTTGCTAAAAAACTTACAATTCCAGAAAGGGTAACTGAATGGAACATGGAATATTTAAAGAAGTTTGTTGAACGTGGTCCTAAAACATACCCTGGTGCAAATTATGTTGTAAGACCAGATGGAAAAAAGAAAACTATAACAGATGAAACAAAAGAACAGTTATTAGAAGATATGAAACCAGGATTTTTAGTAGAAAGACATTTAATGGATGGCGATGTTGCAATATTTAACAGACAACCAAGCTTACACAGAATGTCAATGATGTGTCATAAAGTAAAAGTTCTTCCTTATAAAACATTTAGATTAAACCCATCAGTTTGTTATCCATATAATGCAGACTTTGACGGTGATGAAATGAATCTTCATATTCCTCAAACAGAAGAAGCAAGAGCAGAAGCTCAAACACTTATGCTTGTTGAAACACAAATAGTAAGTCCTGCTTATGGATTAAGCATAATTGGATGTTTATTTGATTCTGTATCAGGTAATTATGTATTAACTAAAGATTTAGAATTTCCTAGAAAAGATGCTATTGACATCCTTTTCCAAGTAGGTGTTGAAGATTTCTCAAGATTACCTGGTAAAAAAATGATTACAGGTAAAGAAATTTTTTCAGTTATTATGCCTGAAGATTTTAATTTTATAGCAGTAACAATGAAAGGTGATAATGTAAAAATTAAAAAAGGTGAACTTGTTGAAGGTTTTATTGATAATATTACAATTGGTCGTGGATCAGGTTTAATATTTAGAAAATTACATAGAAAATATGGTATAAATAAAACAGTTGATATTCTTGTTAAAGTAATGAAACTGGGAATAGAAATCCTTCGTAAAGTTGGTCTTACAAGTTCAATTTCAGACACAGATTTACCTACAAGTTCCATTAATCAAATACAAAAGATTTTAGAAGAATCATATGCAGAAGTTAATAATTATATTGATCAATGGAGACAAGGAAATCTTGAAGCATATCCTGGAAGAACAATTAAAGAAACATTAGAATTAATGATACTTAGAAAATTAAACAAAGCAAGGGAAGATACTGGTAATTTAGTTTTAGATACTGCAGATAAAAGATCAGGTACTTCTATTATGGCAGATTCCGGTGCAAGAGGAAAACCTGCTAATTTATCATCAATGGCTGGTATGGTTGGACAACTTGCTGTTAAAGGAAAAAGAATTGAAAAAGGATATTATCATAGAGCATTACCTTTATTCAAAAAACATGATTTATCTCCTGCAGCACACGGATTTATCAAATCTTGTTATAAATCAGGAATGCTTCCTCAGGAATTCTTCTTTATCACCATGACTGGTCGTGACAGTTTAATGGACGTTGCATTAAGAACTCCAAAATCAGGTTATTTGTATAGAAGATTAGCTAATGCAATGCAAGATTTAAGAGTTGAATATGATAACACTGTTCGTGACGCTTCAGGAAAAATTGTACAATTCAGTTATGGAGAAGATGGAATTGATGTTTCAAAATCTGAAAATGGAATTTTAAATATGAAAAGTATTGTGGAAAAGTAAATAGGTGCAAAAATGAAAATACCAAAAAAATTATCTAAAAAAATACCTAAAAAAATAATTGAAGATTTTAAGAAAGAAGTAGGTAATGTTCCAGAATCAAAACTTAAAAAATTATTTGTTGATTTAGAAAAGAGTTATGATGATTCAAAAGTTGAACCAGGAGAATCAGTTGGTTTAATAAGCGCAGAATCATTAGGTGAACCAGGAACACAGATGACTTTGGATACTAAACACTTTGCAGGGTTCTCAGAGATGGATCTTAGTTCAGGTCTTCCAAGAGTAATTGAAGTTTTAGATGGAAGAAAAACTATCAAAACACCTTCAATGGAAATTTATTTAAAATCTCCTTATAATAAAGGCAAAGATGTAAAAAAACTTGCTTTATCAATTAAAGAATTAAAACTAGAAGATGTTTCTTCAGAATTTTTAATAAGTGTAGTTGATTCTGTAATAGAAGTTATTTTGAATCCAGCAAAATTAAAAGAATTTCATTTAAAGTCTTCTGATGTAGAAAAAACAATTAAAAAGTCTACAAAAGGTATTGTTGTTCAACTTAAAGATGATAAATTAATTTTAAAGATTAAAACTAAAGACGAATCCCTAAATTTCATTTATAAAATTAAAGAAAAATTAAAAAAAACATATATTAGTGGTATAAAAGGAATAAGGCAAGTTTTACCTGTAAAAGTTGATGGAGAATTTGTAATTAAAACTTCAGGAATCAATCTTGCAGGAGTTTTACAATTAAAGTTTGTTGATACAGAAAGAACTTATTCAAATGATCTTTATGAAGTAGCAGAAGTTTTAGGAGTAGAAGCAGTAAGACAATTAATAATAACTGAAGCTTCAAAAGTTTTCGAAAGTCAAGGAATTAGTGTTAATGTAAGACATTTCATGCTTGTTGCAGACACTATGACACATTCAGGAAAAGTAAAAGGTATAACAAGGTATGGGATTGTTAGTGAAAAAGCAAGTGTTTTAGCAAGAGCATCATTTGAAACACCAATAAAACATATAATTGAAGCTTCATTACTTGGAGAAAAAGATAAACTTAACTCAGTTATTGAAAATGTTATGCTTAATCAGCCAGTGCCTGTTGGTACAGGATTACCTGGTTTAGTTACAAAGATTAAATAAATATGTGAACGAGGCAATTTCATAAGAAAGGAAAATACAATGGCAAAAAAAACAACAATCAATAAAAACCTTGAAGAAATAAGAAATGCATTAAAGAAAAACGAACTAATCATAGGTACAGATAGAACAATAAAAATGCTTAAACTTGGAAAAACTGCAAAAGTATTTGTTACTAGCAATTGTTCAGAACAAATTATTACTGATCTTGAACATTATACAAAACTAAGTAAAGCAGAATTAGTACACATTGATTATCCTAACAAAGAATTAGGTGTTTTTTGTAAAAAACAATATTCTATTTCTGTAGTTAGTATCCCAAAAGGTGCATAATTTGGTTAAAATAAAATACAGCTCTGATTTAATGCAATTCATGTTAATGTTTGAAAATATAACAAGAGCTAAGTTAAAGGATTGTTTATTAATTGATGAAATGATTGTATTTATTGTAGAACCTGCTCAAATAGGTAAAGCAATTGGTAAAAAAGGGGCTAATGTTCAAAGATTAAAATCATTATTAAAAGATAAAGAATTCAAAATAACTGAATTTCATCCAAATTTATTACAATTTATTAAAAATCTATTTTATCCTGTGAAAATCAATAAAATTGAACAAAAAGAAGACATAATTGAAATTACTGCTCCTGATATGAAATCAAGGGGATTATTGATTGGTAGGGGTGCTAAAAACCTCCGTAATAACGAGGAAATAGTTAATAGGTATTTTAAGATTAAAGAAATTAAAGTTGTTAAATAATTTCAAAACATTTATAAAGAAAATAGAGTTTTCCTATATACAATGGCAAAAAAATCACGTGGACTGAATTCAGCAAAAAAATTGAAAAAGAGAAGAGTTAGATCACAGTCTCTTGATAAAGATTACATTAAAAGAGTTAAAGGGTTAAAAAAAAAGTCAGACCCATTAGAAGGAAGTTCTCAAGCAAAAGGAATTGTTTTAGAAAAAATCCAAATTGAAGCAAAACAACCAAACTCAGCTATGAGAAAATGTTGTAGAGTACAATTAATAAAAAATGCTAAACAAATAACTGCATTTATGCCTGGTGATGGAGCACAAAAACTAATAGATGAACATGATGAAGTAATGGTTGAATGTATTGGTGGAAAAAAAGGTAGAGCAAAAGGAGACCTTCCAGGAGTAAGATGGCAAGTTGTTAAAGTTAATGATCAATCATTAAAAGACCTAAGAGTAGGTAAGTTAGAAAAAGCAAGAAAATAAAATTATAATTAAATTCAAAATATAAATAACAATAAAATGACTGAAATAAAAGCATTCGACAGATGGAGCACAGAAGGAATTGAAATCACAGATCCAGGTTTAAAACCTTATATCTGTATAGAACCTAAAGTAGTTCCACGAACAAATGCAAGACATATAGGAAACAGATTCCATAAATCAAAATTATTCATTGTTGAAAGATTAATTAACAAAGTTATGGTTCCTGGTCATAAAGGGAAAGATCATTTTAAATCATCCGGACACATAACTGGCAAAGCTCACAAAGCTTATGATATTGTTGAAAAAGCATTAAGTTTAGTTGAAGTTCGAACAAAATTAAACCCAATTAAAGTTCTTGTTAAAGCAATTGAAAATGGATCTCCGCGTGAAGAAATTATTACAATTGAATATGGTGGAGCAAGATATCCAAAAGCAGTTGAAGTTGCTCCTCAAAGAAGAGTTGATTTAGTTTTAATACACATAACTCAAGGATCTTATCAAAAATCATTTAACACAAAAAAAGCAATTGAAGAATGTTTAGCAGAAGAAATTATTAATGCTTATAAATCTAACCCTGCTTCAGTTATTATTTCTAAAAAAAAAGATATGGAAAGACAAGCTGATTCTAGTAGATAGGGTTGTACTTCTTTTCAAAACCTTTATACAATAAAAATTAATATCTTAATTTTTAAGCATAATTCTTTTTACAAAAGATTTATATACATATAACATATTAATATTCAACATATAATGAAAAAGAGGCATTTATTTTTAATAATAATATTATTCTTATTTTTATTAGTTTATGTATTCAAACCAGATACTGTTAGTATCACTGGTATGATTACTGGGCATACAATTTCTGATATAAAACAACAAACACCTGGCTTAAATATCAATGTAAGTACTGTTAACAATTTAAACTATACAGACTCATTAATAATAAATATTACTGAGGTAGAAATAAACTTATCAATAAATGATACAGGCGATTGTATGTTTGATTTTACAGCTAATGATTATGAAGATATGACATTACCTTGTACAAATACAAACAATTTTGTTAAAGAATGTTCTTTTGAAGCACAAACAGACGGATTATTAGACATATTTATTGCATGTAACGATACTGTGGGAAATAATCATTCAGCAGAAGAAAATAGACAAATCACCATAGATATTCAACAAGAATTAACATCACCTTCACCTTCAATTGCAGTTTATACATTTGATGATGATCCCATATCAGAATATGAAACCGAAAAAATAAACCATCTAATAACTTTACAAGTTAAGCCTAGTTATTCTCAATGTAGAATCTCTACAATAAAGCAAAGTTATGAAAATATACCTGGTATTGGTGAATGTATTCCTGGAGAATATTTGACTACTTGTTCTTTTGATGAAGAAGACAACCAAGAATTTGATTATGAAACTCCAAACAGAGAGTATGCTCTGTTTGTTGCATGCCAAGATGGTGACGATCATAATCTTTTAATAATCAATTATACTATTGATATTCCTATTCCAGACACATTTCCACCAACAATTGAATCTGTTGGTATTGGAACTCTTGACAATGAATCAGCAGAAATTAAATGGAAAACAGACGAAAATTCAAACTCAACTGTAATTTATGGATACATCAATAGTACACATTTAAATCATACAGAAACTAAAGATGACAATTCAATATCACATAGTGTAATATTAAAAAAACTACAACCATTAAAAAAATATTATTATAATGTGACAAGCTGTGATCCTAAAAGAAATTGTGAAACCAAAGGTCCATATTCTTTTACAACAAAAAAAACACCAGTTGACACCACACCACCAGTATTGTTGAATTATTCTATGAAAAGTGTGATTAATGTTTCAACAACTATCTCTTGGATAACAGATGAACAAAGTAAATGTCATTTTTATTATGGACTCAACAGATCAAAATTAAATAAAAAAATAGAACAAAGTACATTGACTAAGTTATATAACCTTACACTAACTAAAAACTTATTTAATATAAAAGATGTTTATTATTATAAAATTACTTGTTATGATAGTTTGAATAATTCAGGGTCAACAAAAATCAAAAATTTAAGTTTATCTGAACAAGCATGCAGTTCTAATTTTGTATGTGAAGAATGGAGTGCATGCACACTTGGAATACAAATAAGAAATTGTACAGACAAAAATAATTGTGCATCAGATAAAAAACAAGAACAATTATGCCTAGAATCTTCAGATGAGAATCAAGACCAATTTTCCGGTTCTCAAGATTCAAATTTAGATACAGACACAGATTTTAGTGATACTAGTTTCTCAGATATGAGTGATTCAAATAAAGGATCAAAAACAGGACTAATTTTATTTATATTTTTCTTTGTACTTATATTTGGTGGACTAGGAGGTTCTTATTATTTTTATAAACAAGGAAAATTGCCTCAATTAAAATCATTATTTCAACCAATTGATGATATGCTTGCAAAATCAGGTTTATTAAAACCTCCAGCACCAGGAATCTCAAGTAAATCTAATATTTCAAACATTGATCCACTAAGATCGTACATAGAACAGATGAGAAAAGCTGGTTATTCCAAAGACCAAATATATCACAATCTTCTTAAGTATGGTTATAGGCCTGACCAGATTCATAAGTATTTTTAATAATATAATTTAAGAATAAAATTATACTCAAATAAAAAACAAAAATAAGAACTAATCACTCATCATCTTTTTCATCACTTTCCCTTCTAATAACCTTAACAGTATCCATATTAACTGTTATAGGAATAGGTACAGCTGATTCTAATAACTCAACAACAACTTCTTCTTTAGTTCTGTCGATTCTAGTAACTTTTGCATTTTCACGTTTAAATGGTCCTGAAATTAGCTCAACAATATCGTGTTTCTTAATATTCATTTCTCTTTTAACTTGTTCAAGCATGTGCTCTATTTCTTTATAATCTACTGCTTTTGGAAGTATTCCTCTTGCATATGGCACATTAAATGCAGCTCTTTCTGCTTCAAGTTTAGACAATGCTTCTAAGAAAATATAACCTCTCATACCATGCGGCCTGATAATAGAATATACTTCAATCTTTTTTTTAACAACATTTGAACTAACAAAATCCATTACCTGATCTTCTCGATTAGGTGTAGTTCTTAAAGCAAAAATAAATGTTTTTTGTTCATCAGCCATATTATATTTTCCTCAATTATATATTTTTTATCTTATATTTAATATTATTTATTTCTTTAAATATTAATCATTTTAACAAAAGTCGCAACAATCATTACTAAGAAACCTATTAATCCGATTAAGATCATACCAAGACCTGAAACCTTCATAATAGTGCTAAATTCCTGTCCAGATGGCTTTTTTGTTACTATTAAAACCCTCTTACATTCCACTAAAAATCTCTTAAATTTCTTTAATGATGTCATTTTACTTTCTAATATATACGTTTGAGCCTCTATTTATAAAGTTTTCTTTCCTTTTATTAATATCATCCAAAAATCCTATTCCATTTCACATCGCTAATCGCTCAGTGAAATTCCATCTGGCCATGCCATCAATTTCTTTGAAATTAATGACATTGATGGCACAGACGGATATTTTGTCTGTGTATTTAAATTAATCAGCAAATTCAATACCTAAATCACCAAAATTAGTTGAACTTTGTCTTTTTTTAACTGATGATCCTTCTTCACCATCATCTTTGCCAAAAATCTGTGCTGATTTAACACCAGTCACTATCAACATTGCTCTTATTGTTTTATCAAAATCTTCATAAATCTGAGCTCCCCAGATAATCTTAGCATCATCATCAAGCTTTCTTGATACTGTTTCAACAACATTCTTTGCTTCTTCTAGTGTCATGTCTGGTCCACCAGCAACATTGATTAATGCGCCAGTTGCACCGCTTATGTCTACATCAAGCAAAGGATTTTCTATTGCTTTTTCTACAGCATCCTTTGCTCTATCTTCACTATCACTTTCACCTACACCAATTAATGCTACACCACCATTACCCATTACAGTTCTGATATCAGCAAAGTCTAGGTTAACTAAACCAGCTTTTGTAACTAATTCTGCTATACCTTTAACAGCATTAGTTAAAATCTCATCAGCAACTTTAAATGCTGTATGTAATGGTAAATCAGGAGCAAGTTCTAATAATTTATCATTAGGAATTACAATTAAAGTATCAACATGTGCTTCTAATTTTTCTAAACCATAGACAGCATTTTCATATCTTCTATGTCCTTCCATATTAAATGGCATTGTTACAATACCAACAGTTAGCATGCCCATTTTTTTTGCCATTTCAGCAACAACAGGTGCACTTCCTGTTCCAGTACCACCACCAAGACCACATGTAACAAAGATCATGTCAGCTCCAGCAATTACATCTTTGATTTCTCTTTCACTTTCACGTGCAGCTTCTTCACCTTTTTTAGGTATTGATCCAGCACCAAGTCCTTTTGTAGTTTCTCTACCAATCAAAATCTTTTTGCTAGCAACAGTGTACAACAAATCTTGTGCATCTGTGTTAATAGCAACACTATTAGTACCTTTTATACCAACTTCATTAATTCTATTTAAAGTATTATTTCCTGCACCACCGCATCCAATTACTTTAATTTTAGCTTGTTGTATAGAAAGTAATGATTCAAGTTCATTGTCAATGTTTTGTTGTCTAATTTTTGAATCTGTTTTAGATGTTTGTTCATCAAAACTAATATCATCATTAACACTATCACCAATCATTTCAATATCTTCAACATCTTTTTTATTTTCTTTAATTTCTTGTGCAGCTTTAATATAAGTTTCCACTTTACACACCTCTTAATTTGTAAATATTGCACCCCTCTTTTTCTGTTATCAAGTAATTATTATTTGTTTCTTTAATTTTATTTCTTATTTTTCTTATTGTCTTTTTCTTCTATTTTTTATTTTTTGTTTCTCTTTATTTTCTTTACTTCTGTTTCTTGTTTATTTTATTTTTTAGTTTCTTGTTTTTCTTTATTTTCCTGTTCTTTGGTTTCTGTTTTGTTTTCTTTTATTTCTGTTTCTTGTTTATCTTTTTTGTGCTCTTTTTTATTTTCAGAACTTTTAACATCAGCAACAAACTCAACACCTTTTACAGTGTCTATTAATTCAACAATTTTGTTACTAACTTTATCTTTTTTATCTTTTATAGTATCTAAAGATTCCTTTTTAATAAAAACTTTTGCATTTCCTTGATTAATTTCTATTTTTTTAGTTTCTAATCCTAATTCTAATAAAATAAATGCACTTATTTTATCTTTATCATCTGTTATAGTTTTATTAAGTTTAACATTATATAATAAGTTTTTACTAGCTAATGGATGATTAAAATCAACAATTGTTCTTCCACCTGTTACTGTTCTTATAATTCCAACAATGCCATCGATATTTACTTGAAGTCCAGTCATTGGTTGAATATTTTGTTTTCTAAAAACAGACAAAGGTATCATTTTCAAAAGCTTTGCACTTTTCTTACCAAATCCTTGTTCTGGTGGGATTTCAAAAGTATATTCTTTTCCAACTTCTTTTCCAATAAGTTGGTGATCTAAACCTTTTATTAATTGTCCTTGACCAATACAAATAATAATTGGCTTATAATTCATTTGTTCATTATAAATATTATTATCTTTAGCAATTTTTTCATCAGTTGTATCAAAAACAATGTTATCTTCTTTGATTGTTCCAGTGTATGTTAATTCAATAAAATCTTTTTCTTTTATAGTTGTCATTTTATCTTATTTTATTTATGTGCATGGTGCATTTTTATTTTATTTATATAGTCTTATTTAACTATTGCGGGCTTATATTATATATATAAAGCTTTCTACACTATCTTATATATATTCTTACTTGGAAACCCCTCCGAAGTGATAACTAACAAAAGATTTATAAAGTATATTTCACTCCTATATATGATAGAAGAAGTGATATAATGGAGAAAAATACAATTGACAACAGACAAAATCAATACAAAAGTAAAAACCTTGGGCACATTAGGTGTATTAGTAGCAACATTATTTTTACAAATGAATTCAGTTAGTGCTGAACCTATAAAAAAAGATTTTTCTAATATTAAAACATATAACAGAAACAATATTTTTGTAAGAAATGATGAACAACAATTAGAAATACCTAAACAAAGCCTAGAATTTGGTTTAGTAAACCAAGGTGTACATTATAAACCTATAAAATGTGGTAAATTACTTGATAAAAGAGTACAAAAAGAAATTAATAATTATTTTACTCAAGGTGTAGAAGAACATTATTCATCTTTACAATTCTGTGAACAAGAATCACAAGATTGTCTTAGTTTTGTACAACAATTCCTTTCTCCACAAATAAAAAAAGCAGGAAAATTAGGTTACAATTTTCTTCATGTTTGGATTAATAAAAAAGGAGAGGGTATAGTCAATTTTAATAGACAAATAATAATAATTCCAAAAGAATATGCCATATTAACAGCTTTAATGTATGATAAAAGTTCTTTAACAGAAGTTATTAATTCAAAAAAAGTTAGTCCATTTAGAAAGTTAGGTCATTCAGTTCAAGCTGCATATGATCAATATAAAACTGCTATTAATTTATTAATTGCAGGTGCAACAGCAAAAGAACTAACTAATTAATTTGATTCAATTTTAATTTTTTTAATTTCTTTATTTATCTCTTTACTTTTATTAACTTCATCAACAATTTCTTCTTCAACATCTTCTCCCTTCTTAGCAAGGCCAATTTCAATTTCACCAAAATGATTTTCTTGATTAAGATCAATCTTCCTTTGATTAGTTAGATGAAGTAAAGGAATGAATGTAAAAACTTTGTCTTCTTTACTAGGATTCTCAGGTAATAGTTTTGAAAACTTTAATTTATTTTGTCCTACTGAAACTTTAAGAAAAAAGTTTTTAACTCTACCATAAACATCTCTTATTACTTGTGTTATATCTATCTTTTTCTCTGGTAATTCAATGTGTGGTTCATTTTCAACATACCTTACTGCTCTTCTTTTTTTAACTTCCATTGCTTGTTCTAAAGCACCTATTAAATCATAGATAGAAACTTTTCTTTTTCTTGGTTGTGGTGTTCTTGGGATTAATTTCAATATTTCTTCAACAGAACTTTTTTTATATTGCTTAAAAAATAAACCAAAGTCTTGGAAAAAGCTTACATCATATTCAGTTTCATCCATTGATGCAAACAAAGCATCCAAATCATCAAGATCTTTACCAACCAACCTTTTTGATTTTATCCTTAACAAGATAGCAGCAGCCAAAACCACTTTACCGCTTAGTCTAAAATCAAGTTCTTTTAACTCCTTCAGCATATCCATATATCTTTTTGTAAGAATAGAGATTTCAATGTTCCATGGATCCATCTTCTCTGACTTAACAAGGTCATAGAGTATAGTCTGCCATGTAATCTCCTCTTCTTTCATTAACATGTCAAAGATTTTGTCTTGCATGAAATAAGATATATTGAATTAATATATAAATCTAGTGGAGAAAAATAAAATATGCAGCAGCCGAGACTTTCGATGATAGGCCAATATTGTATTTGTGCATGAAGGCACGTTGACCAAAGTTGAGCCACATTTCGAACTCGAATTGATACCGTGGCAGGGTACCGTCCTTTAATGATAACCCTAAAAAGGATTGTAACCATTAGACTACTGCTGCATTACTTTAAGTAAATGCCACAAAACTATGAATGGGTCTGGCCGGACTCGAACCGGCGATTAACGCCTCACTTAGCATAAAGCTTGTAAGGGCGCTGTCATCTGTAGCAAATCACACGCACCAACAGCGAGTGACTATGTAGCCACTAGACCACAAACCCATTATATATAGAAAACTAATAACTGATATAAAAAGGTTGCTATGATTAAGAAGATTTAAATAGTATTTAACACACTAACAACACATGTACACAATAAACATCAACCCAATCTTATTCGAACTTGGCTTTCTAAAGATAAGATATTATGGCTTAATATATGCACTTGGTTTCATACTATTTTATTTAACCATGTATTATGTTGCTAAAAAACAATTAATACCAAACTTTGACAAAGACAATGTTGATACTTATGTTTTATACATTATGATTAGCATTGTATTAGGTGCAAGAGTGTTTGAAATGTTATTTTATCAATTCAATACATTAATTACAAACCCAATAGAAATCCTAATGATTTGGCATGGAGGTCTAAGCTTTCATGGAGGTTTAGCTGGACTTTTATTAGCAACATGGTTATTTTGTAAAAAGAATAAAATAAATATTTGGAAATTATTAGACATTTCATCAGTTATTGGTATATTTACTTTGATATTAGGTAGGATTGCAAACTTAATTAACCAAGAATTAGTTGGAACACCATCAACAGCAAAATGGTGCATGATTTTTCCAAGAGTAGATAATATCTGCAGACATCCTTACCAAATATATGCATCTTTATCACATTTATTACTTTTCTTATTTTTAATATTTATTATTTACATTAACAGACACAAAATTAAAACTTTTATTGGCACAAAGAAATTATCAATAATGTTTTTAATTGGTTATGGTGTTTTAAGAATCATTACAGACATATGGAAATTAGAAAACTTATATTTTGGTCTCAAGACAGGACAATGGCTAAGTATTGTGATGATTGCGGTTGGTGTTTGGTTATTAATATTTAGAAAAAGAAAAACAAATAAAAAACTTTGATGAAATTCTGTTACTGCCTACTATTTTTCTGCCGTAACTCAGAATAGTATTTCAATAATTCTGAGTAGGCAGGGCAGTAGCGAACGTTAGTGAGCAAGAATTTTATCAAGAGAAACATTTCAAAACATTTATAAACGAAATATCTTTTTTCTTATATATAGATAAGCAATGGGCCTGTTGCTTAGCCTGGTGAACCTTATCAGGTTCAATCGGGATAGTGCGGCATGAAGCCACACGAGATAAACTGGTAAGTTCAGGCAATTGGAGCACAGCTCTTATATGGGTGTGTTTCATATATAACTTCACCTTGAGTGAAGCTGCGGTCCGGGGTTCAAATTCCAACAGCCTTTTAAAAAAAGCCTGGGGAAAACAAGTGCGGCATAAAGCCACACATTGGTTTTAGACAGGTAAAGGTTGTGAATGAAAGTCCCCGCAGGCCCATTTTTTTTACAAAGTTTTTTAAATCAACATAAAATAATTCATATTACGCCCCGGTGGTGTAGTCCGGCCAATCATCTTGCCCTTTCGACTAACAATTAGTTAGAAAGTAAGGCAAGGACTCGGGTTCGAAACTTATGCGAAAGTCCCGGCCGGGGCATTTATTCTATTAGGAACAATTGGCCACATTTTGCTAAGTTATCAAGCCAATTAAGAAGAATTGCTCATATATTAACAAAACATATATTTTTCGTTTTTTGTTGTGGTATAATAACAAATAGTTTAAATAGTGTATAATCTTTACTCAATATATGAAGTACAAAATTATATTATTGTTATTATTAATTTTAATGGCTGGTTGTATGAAAGAAGCAGTTTACACACCTGATGATTTAGAAGAGATTTTAGAACAAAACAACCCTAAGTTATGTTTAGAATTAGGTGATAAAATTGTTAATGAAGATTTTGTAAAGGAATACATCCCTAATCTAAAAGAATATGAAGAAAAAATTATGTTTAAAGATATTTGTTTAATCTATACTATTAATCAAAATAATATAAATGATGAATTTATTGTTTTATGTAATGAAGCTTCCAATATAGAATATACTTTGATGGAAGAAGGTTCATATGAAATTCCTGCTTGGGAATTTTGTTTTAGAGAAGCCTTTAATGATTATAAAAGTTATTCACAACCACCAAGATTAGGAAACATTAATAATCAAGATACTTGCAATCAATTAAAAGGTTTTAAAGATAATTGCCTATATCTTGTTGCTAAAAATAATAATGATATTTCTGTTTGTGATCTCATCTCTTCTGAAGGAAGAAGAAAAATGTGTAAAGAAGAATCATAAACAAAAATTTTAATAAAATTATTAGCCTAGACTTCAAACTCTTGTTTTTGAAAATGTTTCTTTATAGCCACAATAACATAAACAACTACCATAATAAAAATAATAAAAGGTGCACCTACCACACCAAATGCAAAAATACAAAGTATTGACAAAGCACCAAATCCATTAAATAGACCAAAAATAAGTCCTATTACTCCTGCAATGGAAAATAGTATGATAGCAAGATTAGGCATTAATTCTTTATCTAATTTTTCATTTTGCATTTAACATCTTCTCCCAATATTTTGTAAATCCAATTACCAAAGCAAAGAACATTGGTATTGCAAAAGCAACTTCTAGTGGTAAAATAGTAAAAGGAATATTTGCACCATATGATGATGCTATAAGAGATTGTGAATAAAATCTCATTCCAGTTTGAACTAAAAGTATTTCTATTGGTAATGCAATTGCATCTATTGTACATAGATAAAGCCAAAACTTCTTAAATTCAGATAATTTAGGAAATGTAAAATCTATTAAGGATATAGAAATACCAACAATCAAAACCCAACCTAAAGTAATGACAAAACTCATATCATTGTAATAGTAAGTCCATGATGAAAACCCTGTATTTATGACCATCGGTTCAATCATTAATTCAAATAATATTACTCCAATAAGTGTTATTAAAAGATTACGTAAAGTTTTTTTATGTTTAATTTTAAATAAATATAATATTATTCCTATAAATAAAAGAATCATAATTATCTCAAAAATTAAAATGGTTGTTCCTGAGATGGGAATTGTTTTTACATTTGCATCACAAAATACTGGAATTTGACAATTCATTTTTTTCTTTTATTTCCTCTTTTTGTTTTTTTGTGTGTTTTTTTGGATTTTATCTTTGTAGTTTTATTAAAACACATTTCAAAATATCTTGTAAATCCAATAATTAAAGCCATAAAAACAGGCATATAATATAATGTTTCAATTGGGACTTGTGTAAATACAATATTGATATTACTCAATACAACCATAACATCAGGGGAATAAGATCTAATACCTAAGGAAATCACAATAGCTTCAGCAATAATACCTATTATTCCAGCAATTAATAAATAAATAAAAAACCTTTTTGTTTCTCTTAACTTGAAATAATAATCAGTAATAAACATTGAAAATAAAAGAATACTTGCCCAACCAATTGTTAAAACCCAACTAACATCTTGGTATAAATACGCCCAATTACTCATATTCTTATTGTGCCATAAAGGTTGAGTAAAAAACTCAAAAATTAAGAATCCAACAACTAAAATCAAATACCTTTTTAATGTTTTTTTCTCCATCTTTACTAATACTAAAAGTAACAAAACAGAAATTAAGATTACACTTATTTCAAATATGAATGTTTTCATTTAAAAACCCCTTTTTATATACTTATTATGGAGGAAACATATATAAATGTTGTGATTTTTCTTTATTAAAATGGGATATTTTAAAAGTAAAATAATAAAAGAAGTAGAAGATACTAGATTGATTATAGCATGTATGACTAAAATGATCTCTTTTTCAGTTAATATAATTAAAGGTGTGTATAAAGGGTATATCAATCACGATAAAATTATAGCTTGGTCTAATGGATGTCCTGTTTATAGTTCTTTTTCACCACCTGCATTAAGTAAAGTTCAAGCAAATATGGAAGCAAGGAATACAATAAGTATAATGCAAAACAGAAAACATCCTAACATGATCAATATTGCCATTACTGATAAATGTAATTGTAATTGTATTCATTGTAGTTTTAAGTCTATGAAATTACATCAACAAAAAAGAAAAGTTTTGAATACTAACCAAATTAAAAAAGTAATTCATGATGCACAACAATTAGGAGTTTGTACGATTATGTTTTCTGGTGGTGAGCCACTTATGAGGAAAGACATTTATAAATTAATTAAAAGTGTTGATAAAGATTTATCAGTGACACTTTTGTTTACTAATGGTTGGTTTTTAAAAGAAAACGTGAAAAAATTAAAAAAAGCAGGACTTAATAGTGTTAATGTTAGTATTGATTCAAGTATTCCTAAAAAACATGATTTATTACGAAATAAAAAAAGATTATTTTTAAAAACCATTGAAGGAATCAAGGCTGCTAAAAAACAAGGACTTATAGTGGGAATCTCTTCTTGTTTATCAAAAAAACAAGTTGAAAGTGGGGAGCTTGATGATATTATTAGATTAGGTAAAAAATTAAAGGTTAATGAAATAATTATCTTTGATAACATTCCCACTGGTAAACTTATACACAGAAATGATATTATTAATGATCAATCATGGACTCAAAATATAATTGACATTGTTAATAAATATAATAAAAGATATGATTTTCCTGCAGTTTATTCTTATTCCCATATAAAAAGTTATAAGGGATTGGGATGTTCAGGCGGAACAACTTTTTTTTATGTTAGTCCTTATGGAGATATCTGTCCTTGTGATTTCAACCCTTTAGTTATAGGGAATGTTTTAAAAACACCACTTTATTTAATATGGGATAAATTATCACATATGAAAGAATTTAATCAAGCTTCTTTTAAAGGTTGCAAAATGTTAGATCAGAGTTACAGAAAAAAGTTTTTAAAAATTTAAATAGAAAGATAATAAAATGAAAATATTATTAATAAAACCTAAATGGTATGTCAAAGGTGGACCTTACAGATATACAGAAACAATTAGATTTCCACCTGTAAATTTAGGTGTAATAGCAGCTTTATCTAAGGGTCATTTTGTGAAGTTAATTGATGAAGATGAAGAAGAAATAATCTATTCAAAAAATTGGGATTTAGTTGGAATTACAGTTGTAACTTTTACATTTCAAGCAGCTTTTAAAATAGCTGATAGATTTAAAAAATTAGGGGTAAAAGTAGTTCTTGGAGGAGTTCATGCCACATTAAAACCTCAAGATTGTTTAAAACATGCAGATGCAGTAGTGGTTGGAGAAGCAGAAAATGTTTGGAGTAAATTACTAAGAGATTTAGAAAAGAATAAACTAAAAAAAATATATAAATCAAAAGAGTTAGTAAATATGGATGATGTTCCTATGCCTGATAATTCATTATATCCTTATAAATATACATTCGGAGCTATTCAAACTTCTAGAGGATGTACTAATACTTGTAAATTTTGTTATTTAAGATCAATGCCATGGAAAAAATTTAGACATATGAGTGTTAATAGAGCAATTAAAGAAATGAAAAGGGTAAAGCAAAAGTATTTAATATTTTCAGATGATAACATGTTTTTAGATAGGGAATATTGTCTAGAACTTTTTAAGGCTATGCGTCCTTTGAAAAAATTATGGTGGTCTCAAGCACCTGTTAATATTGGACTAGATGAAGAATTATTACAAGCTATGAAGAAGTCAGGTTGTTATTGTGTAGCAATTGGTTTTCAAACAGTTAATCAAGATTCTGCTGATTGGGTTAAAATACGTCAGAATAAAGTTATACAATATAAAAAAATAGTTTCAAATCTTCATAAATATAAAATAATGGTGCAATCATATTTTATGTTGGGTTTTGATTATGATAAGAAAGATGTTTTTAAGAAAACTACACAAATGATTAAAGATATAGACCTTGATGATGCATATCTATATATTGTTACTCCTTATCCTGGTACTGAATTATACAATAAGTATGAAAAAGAGGAAAGAATAATAACTAAGGATTTAAAAAAATATGGTTGGTATAATGCTACATTCAAACCAAAACATATGACACCCAAAGAACTTGAACAGGGTATTAAAGATGCATATAAAGAAATTAACCTTCATTTTATTAAACAATTACCACGAAAAACATTATTTTGGTGGAAACTTTCATTAAAACATCCTTACCTTGCTAAGGTTATTATGAAAGGACAATTAAGAAAAGTTGATGTGACAAAATTACCATAGGGGGCAAAAAAATGATAATGGAAATAGAATTGGGAATAATAATTATTTTATTATTTATCTGTGATATCATTTTCTTCATTCATTTTGAAGATGTGAGAAAAACTTTGAGAAGAATAGAAAATATACTAAAAAATGAAAATATTATTTATAAATCCAGCAACAAAAAGAGATAGAAAATCAATGCAAGGTAAAGCAAAGGGGAGTAATATATTTAGATATTCAAAATTAGGTATATTGTCCGTTGCTGCTTTAACACCAAAAGATATTGAAATAGAATTTACTGATGAAATTATAGAAAATATAAATTTCAACACCGATGCAGATTTAATTGCAATTTCTGCAGTAACAGCATTAGCACCAAGATCTTATGAGATAGCAACAGAGTTCAAAAAAAGAGGAAAAACTATTGTAATGGGAGGAATGCACGCCACATTTCTTTCTGATGAATGTCTTAATTATGTTGATTCTGTTGTAATTGGTCAAGCAGAAGGTTCATGGCAAAGATTAATTCAAGATTTTAAAGATGGCAAAATTCAAAAAAAGTATATTTCAAAACAAAATATTATTCTCAAATTACCAAAAGCCTGTAGAATACCAGAAGGAAGAAAAGGTTATGCAAAAGGACATGTTTTTGGAATAACTAGAGGGTGTATCCATAAATGTGATTTTTGTAGTGTAAGATGTTTTTTTGATAGTAAATATTATAAAAGGCCTATTGAAGAGGTTATAACAGAACTTAAAGAACTCCCATGGAAAATAATCAATATTGTGGACGATAATATTTTTTGCGATCCAAAATATGCCAAAAGATTGTTTAAAGCACTAATCCCATTAAAAAAACATATATTATTCCAAGCAAGTATTGAAATTACTCATGATTTAGAATTAATGAGTTTGATTAAGAAAGCAGGCGGAAAGGGTGTTTTTATAGGTATAGAATCATTAAACAAAAAAAATATGAAGGATATAAAAAAGTTTCAAAATATAACAAATGAATATAAAAAAGTAATAAAAATATTTCATCAATATGGCATTGTAGTGGAAGCAGGATTAATGTTTGGTTTTGATTATGATAATCAATTTGTGTTTAAAGAAATGTATGATTTTGTTAATAAAACTAATGTGGACCTTATACAAGTGGGAATAGTTACCCCAATGCCAGGAACTCCCCTTTTTGATAAATTAAAAAAAGAAAAAAGAATAAATGATTATAATTGGGAACATTATGATTGTAGGCATATGGTTTTTAAATTAAAATTAATGAATAAAAAAGATTTGGAAGATGGAGCTAATTGGCTTAGAAAAAAATTCTATTCATATCCATCAATAATTAAGAGAGGCATTTGTAATTTCTCTTATTTAGGAGTAATAGGAACTTTTGCTTATTTTTTAAGAGGCAATTTAGGTTTTAGAAAGAATTATAAACTAGGATTGGACTATCCACCTTAAAGATGAATATTTGGAAAAAAATACTTAAACTAAATTTTGAATATAGAGTTATTATTAGTTATCTTATCTTTGCATTTGCATTAATTACCTTAATTTTTTCAAAAAACTATACCTACAATATTATTGCTGACTATTTAAAAATAAATAGACAAATGACAATGATCATAGTTTTTTGGATTATTGGAATCATTAATTTAACTGCTTGGGTATTTAGAAGTTATGCTGGAGGTTTTTTAACAGGACATGTAGCAGTTACAAAAACAGTTCAAACTTATAGATTAGTTACCACTGGACCTTTTGCATATGTAAGAAATCCATTATACCTCTCAGACATCATCTCTATGACAAGTATAGGTTTAGCTGGACCTCCAATTGCAGTTTTTATATTATTTTTTGGTAAATTGATTACAAGCTTTATGTATACTATATATGAAGAAAAAGAATTATTTAATTCATGGGGAAATGAGTATCAACATTATAAAAAAAGAGTTCCAAGATTTATTCCAAGAATCACTCCTTATAAAAATAAAAATCTTCAAAATATTAAAATTAATTTAAAAGATGGTCTGGCATATAATTTTTATGCTTGTGGAATAGGAATTGCATTTATAATTACTTCTTTTACACAAAAAAGAATACATCTTTATATTTTTGGATTTATTACTCCAATACTATGGTTTTTTCTAAGATTTATTGATAGACATATTAGGAAGATTGTAAAATGAAAAAAGTTTTAAGTATAAGTTTAGGTTCATCAGATAGAAATCATAAAGTTATTATTAAGTTAGATCAACAAAAAATTCTTGTAGAACGTATTGGTACAGATGGAGATCTGAAAAAAGCAAGAGAATTATTGAAAAAATATGATGGTTTAGTAGATGCCTTTGGTTTAGGAGGAATTGATTTAAGTTTAGGTATTGGTAAAGATAAATTTAAATTAAAGGAGGCATATAAAATAATCAAAGGAATCAAAACACCAATATTTGATGGAGGAGGAGTTAAAAACACCCTTGACAAAATTGCATTATCTCATCTAATCAAAAATTTGAAAATAGATTTTACTGATAAAAAAGTATTTTTAGTGTGTGCATGTAACAGAAGTGGGATGGCTCAAGAATTTGAGAATTATGGATGTAAAATGACATATGGAGATTTCATGTTTGGTTTAAAAGTTCCAATTCCAATTCATTCACTTAAGATAGGTAGTTTCCTAGCCAGATTATCTTTACCATTGATTACAAAATTACCTCAAAAGTATATTTATCCAATAGGTAAGAGTCAAAAAATAAGAAAACCAAAATTTGTTAAGTATTTTAATAATGCAGATATAATTGCAGGAGACTTTCATTATATCTATAAATATTCCCCTTATGACTTAAGTAATAAAATAATAATTACTACAACGACCACAAAAAATGATATCTTAAGTTTAAAAAAGAGAGGTGTTTCTTGCATTATTACTACTACTCCTAACATGGATGGAAGATCTTTTGGTTGTAATGTTGTTGAAGCAATATTATATTCTTATACTATAGATGAACAAAAGCGTACAAATTATGAAGAATTAATCTCAAAATTAAAATTAAAGCCAACAATTAATTCTTTTGAATCATAATTATAAAAAATAAATTAATTCCACATCCTAAAGAGGAGTTCATTAAACCATTTAAAAAACCAATATAGAGATATCTTTAAATTGCATAAAACTTACTTTATTGCAAAATACCCTTCATCTAACACACAACAAGGAGGTCATAAGTAAGAAATAGGAATATAAGGGCATTTTGACCTAATAGTAAGTTGTCCCGGCCGGGGCATTTAATTTTCTACCACATAAACATTTTTATATAAGTTTATATTACTAACTCTATGACTTTAAAACAAATGCAAGAAGATGTTGATAAATGGACTGGACAGTTCACTCCACAATATTGGCCAATTCATGAAATGTTAGCAAGGCTTATTGAAGAAGTTGGTGAATTAGCAAGGGAAATAAATCATGTTCATGGTACAAAAAAAAAGAAACAAAGTGAACAAGATAATAGCATAGAACAAGAACTTGTTGATATTCTTTTCACTGTGTCTTGCATTGCTAATTCTCAAGGAATGGATTTAGAAGCAGAGTGGAAAAAACTTATGAATGAAAAACAATATGGCAGAGATAATGAAAGGTATGAAAAGAAAGTTTAATACTTAACTACCTTAACACCTTTTATCCTACTAAAATGTTTAACATTCTTTGTAACTATTTCATTAATTTGTCTACTTAAAGAAATTCCAGCAGTCAAACAATCACAATCAGATATAAATTGTCCTTTTTTAATTAATTCAGAAGATATTTCAGCAGATTTAATTATAGAATTATCATCTAAATTTAATACTTTAATATTCTCAAACAATTCTGTTATTTCCAAAATCTTAGAAGAAGATATATTTTTTAAGAATAAACCTCTTATTACTTCATACATATTGATTTGTGTTGTAAGAAATGTTTCTTTAGTATCAAGTATTTTTAATGTTTCTTTTTTTCCTCTTAACATATCTATTAAAAATGTTGTGTCTAGAATTTTCATTTATCTTTTTATCCTCTGTTTCAATAGTTTTATGTTCATTGATCTTGCTTTTTCTAAATCATCTACCATACCCTTTCCTTTTTTCTCAGACAATATTCCAAAGAAATGACTCAAATCTTTAGATTTCTTTCTTGACAAAATCCTTCTAATTTCATCTGAGAAACTTTCATCTTTTTGTTTATTCTGTAACAACATTTTATATGCATCTTCCATAATAGTTAGTGTTTTAGTAGTCATACACGTATGTGTACACGTACATGTATATAAATGTTTTGGTTTTATGACTCAAACTAATAAAAGAAAAAACCACCCCGCCCCTTTTCAGGGGCAGAGAAAAATGATTAGTCCTTGCCTAAATGCTGGAGTTTGTAGGGGGTTTCCAAGAATTAGGAAGGCAAGAACATATAAACATAAAAAGTACAGTGAAGCTAATTCGCTCTCCACTGCATTATATGAAAAACTTACCTAACTATTTCTATTCCTAGTTCTCTGCTTATCTGTTCTGATTCTTTACTTGCTCTTCTATGGTCTGCTTTTCCTAAAATCCATGGTGATTTAACACCAGTGATTATTGTCATTACTGTTAATTTTCCTTTCATACTATCAAGGATTCTTGCTCCCCAGATAACATTTGCATCATCATCTAATGTTTCTGTTACTAGTTCACCAACTCTACTTACTTCGTCAAGAGTCATATCTGGTCCACCGCATACATGAATTAATGCGCCTGTTGCACCTTCATAACTAATGTCTAATAATGGGTTGCTAAGAGCTCCTTTAACAGCTTCTTCCACTCTATTATTAGTATCAGAGCATCCTACTCCAATTGCAGCTACTCCACCTTGTGTCATTATTGCTTTTACATCTGCGTAATCTAGGTTAACTAAGCTTGGTACTGCGATTGTTTCTACAATTCCTTTGATCATTGTAGATATTAGTTCATTTGCTACTGCAAATGCTTGCTGAATTGGTAAATTTCCAGCAATTTGAACTAATCTATTGTTATCAATAACAATTACTGTATCAGAAACTTGTCTTAGTTGTTGTAATCCAAATTCTGCTTTATCAATTCTTGCTCTTTCTATGTTAAAAGGCATTGTTACAGTTCCGATTACAATTGCACCTGCATCTTTTGCAGCTTGAGCAATTACTGCAGCTGAACCTGTTCCAGTACCTCCTCCCATACCTGCGCATACAAATACCATATCAGATCCTTTTATTGCTTCTTTGATTTCTGATATACTTTCTTTAGCAGCTTCTGATCCTTTTTCAGGAAATCCTCCACAACCAAGACCTCTTGTTAAATCCCTTCCAATAAGGAATTTTTTATCAGCTTCACTTATATTGATATGCTGTTGATCTGTGTTACAAGCTATAATTTCAGCTCCTTTAACACCTTTTCTATAGAGCCAGCTAACCATATTATTACCTGCTCCACCTGATCCAACAACTTTAATATTTGCTTGACCTACTTGTGCTCCTTGTTCTACTTGTTTTGTTGCATTGTTCATTGCATTTTCTACGATAAAATCCATTTTTTTCCCCTCGTTTTATTTTTTTATTAATCTTTCGAATACCCACACTCATATTTTGTTGTGTAAAAACTTTTTGTGCTTATTATGTTTTATAACATATATTTTAAAGCACCACAACCTTTATATATTAGTTCTTTGTATATTCTACTTAGAATTCGCAAAATTCGTAAAAATTTTCCGCTTAACAAACGTAATTGTTCGCCAAAACAATTATGAGGTTTTCCGCCAAAAACCTTAATTCTATATTATTTTATGTCGTTCTAATATTTAAAGTTTTTGTTTATTGAACACATATAAAATACACCATATTTTACTGAATTTTCATTTTATCGTCGATAAAAAAAATAAATCATTTTTTAAAATTCTAATTTTCACTTTCAAATGAAAACAAAAATCACTCATTTTTCCATTTCATTTTATATATGAAAATAATTTTTTTGATGGTTTTTTTGATTAAAAGGTTTTGTCATAATTGAAAAAAATTTAATGATGTTGATAATCATCAGGATTATAATCACTCAAACTTTTCTTATTAGGAAATTCTTTAAGTTTCTTTAAATCATAAATTCCATTTCCTCTGTAAACTATATCCACTACAAATGTTGCTTGACCTTGACTGAAACCTGGCTCTGATAATGTAACATGGTTTTTCCCCCATTGAGGCATGTGTGGAATTGGATTTGCTTTTGGGTGTTCTGGATCCAAAAATCCTGTAAATTCTGCTAATGTCCAACAAATGTCAGCTATACTTTTATCACGTGCTATAACTCTAACTTCTTCTAATGCTTCTTTCATTTTATTTACCCTCCTTGTTAATATTATAATAAGGAATTCCATCACAAATATAAAGATTTCGTAAAAACCTTTAAAAACACACATACATATTTCTTATTTATGACACTAAACATCATAGGAATCGGCTTACACAACCACAAAGATATAAGTCTCAAAGGTCTTGAACTAATCAAAGAATCAGACTTTGTTTATCTTGAATTCTATACATCAAAACTAGGCTGTGATATAGAAACATTAGAAAAGTTATATGGAAAAAAGATAATCATTGCAAACAGAGAGTTAGTAGAAACAAAGCAACCATTCTTAGAGCAAGCAAAAGACAAAAATGTATCACTTTTGATCATTGGAGATGTATTTTCAGCAACAACTCACATGACAATAATGATGGATGCTAAAAGTAGGGGAATTGGGGTTAATATTGTTAATAATGCTTCCATTCTTAATGCAATTGGCATCATTGGTCTAGAATTGTACAAATTTGGTAAAACAACAAGCATTCCGTTTCATAATGAAGATGTAAAAGCACCAATCAAAGCTTTTAAAGATAATCAGTCAATAAATCTTCACACTTTGTTCTTGCTTGACCTAGATCCACTTAATAATTCATATTTGTCTATAAAACAAGCTGCAGAGTACTTAATTAACAACAAAATCAGCAAAAATACACTAACAATTGGCTGTGCAAGGCTCGGAAGTGATGATTTTACAATCAAAGTTGACACTTTAGAAAACATTGGTGATCATGATTATAAAGATGCACCATATTGTTTAATAATTCCATCAAAAACAATACACTTTGTTGAAGAAGAAGCTTTGGAACAATGGAAATGAAAAATTTTAGTTAATAAACTTTATTTACTTTTAAAAATAATCTCTTTAAAGAAACATTTATAAACACATTCCATCTTTTCTTTATTACACAGCCCCGTAGTGTAGTGGCCAAACCTTTATCATAATGTTTGGTAAGGAAGCCAGTCATCGTGCCCTTTGGATTTAATTAAAAAAGAAGTAAGGCATGGACCGCGGTTCGAAATAATATTATTACGAAAGTCCGCGCGGGGCTATTTCAAATTCTAGAATTTTAAATAGCCCTAGAACATCTTATTTATCATACCTTTTAGGTTTATCTATATAATAATCAGATTCATTAAAATCCTTAATTTTAGCATCATAATCCCAAGCATCATATAGTTCAATAATGACCATTTTCACATCAAATTCTAATCTTAAAGCTTCTTTGTATATATTATGTGTTGCTAAAGTCATTTTAGGTTTCCAATTAAATTTTCTATTACGATAATAATTTTGAGTTTTAATTTCAAACAATACTATTTTTCTTGGTTTTTGTGAATAATCAAATTCAATTGCATCAATTGAAAACCAATTTTTATAAAGAAATTCTCTTTCTAGATAGGAAATCTTAGTACTAAAAATTTTAAAAAATTTATTTTTACCAAAAAATCTAGTGAGAATTAAATTCTTTCTTGTTAATTTAAACATACATTCTCCTATTAACCCTTTAAAGGTACCTTTTCCTTCTCTTAAATTATACATTATATAATATCTTATAACTAATAATATAAATATTTTATCTATTATTCAGAAAGAATTCCAAAACATTTATAAATAACAATCCCATAAATTAGAATATTGTTTATATAAACAAAAAGGAGGTCGACCTAAATGGAAAAAAAAATTGGATACTACAGTTTTGTTGTTGGTTCCATTATAGCATTAATTCTAGGTTTAGCAGCGTCACAACTAGGTGAATTAAAAGTCTGGTTAGTGTCTTTACTAGTAGTTTTAGGACTTATAGTAGGTTTCTTGAACATTACTGGAAAAGAAACAAAAGATTACATGATGACTGCATTAGTTTTAGTATTAGTTGCTAAATTTGGTGGTATTGACATACTAGGTCAAGTTCATACAATCGGACCTTATTTAGTTGGTGTTTTTGAAAGCTTAATTGCATTCATTGTACCAGCATTGGTTGTAGTAGGACTTAGAGCTATATTAAAAATATCAAAAATATAAAAACTAAATGAGTTTATTTATTTTTTATTTTTTTTTTATTTTATATTTCTGTTAAGAAAATTACTTAAAAAAGATTAATATTTCTAAAGAATTATTATACTAAAAAAAGAAAAAAAAAATAAAGAATTAAAAATTCCTTTTAATCCTTTTCCAATTAGACACAGCTTGTCCTTTTAATCCTAAACCAAAACTTAGACCAATTCCTAATCCAAATGCTAGAGCTAATCCACCTAACATCATTAGAATAGCGTACTCAATAAACTGTACTGGAATATTTATTGTTCTTAAAGCAACTAATGTTACCATGATAATTATCATGTACTTTAGAACATGTCCTAATGCTTTTGATCCTTTCATCTTACTATGGCTATCAATAAAATGCCATACATAGTGTCCTGTTAATAAACCTACTAACACTATTAAGACTGCTGCAATCACTTTTGGCAAGAAAGCCACAAACTGATTTAATGGTATTGACAATGTACCTATTGTAGGACCTAATATCCTAGCAAATGCACTTAAGAAAATTATCAATACATACCATTTAACTAATTTTCCAATTATTGCTGAAACATGTGCTTTTCCAACTGCTTTTGCTAAATGCAATTTATCAAGCTCTCTGTCCAACCCTAATTTTTCTAGAATTAAAGTTACTATTCTGCCTAATATTGCTGCTATTATGATTCCAATAATCAAAATAATTGTTGCTGCGATTAAATTCGGAATCAGTTCAATTGAATCCACCCACAAAATTTGTAATGGATCAACAAAAGCATCAACATTAAACACTTTTGACCAGTCAACTGCCATATTTTATATCACCCCTTTTTCTTAGCTGGCTAATAAGTACTATAATCATAGTACTATTATATAGTTTTTACAATTATCCTATATAAATATTCGTGAGGATTGTTGAGTGGTAAGGGTTTCAATCAACAAACTTAATTTCATTAATAATTATCTGAGGTTTACCTTCATACTCATCAACTTTACCATTAATCTCAACTAAATCTCCTTTTTCAACAGAAATATTTCCTTTTTTAAATAATAAAGCATCAATCTTAGCTTTTTCAGAAACCTGTAAAAACATTACCTTCTCCCGATCAGTAACCTTTGTAACCATTCCAGTTACTTTCACTGATTGTTCAATATCAGTCATTGTCACTTTATCTATTTGTTTTTCACCTATTTCAATGTTTTCTGCTAACAAAAACAATATGATTAAGCCTATTAACGAGCCTATTATTGATAGTTTTAGTAATGTTTTTTCTTTCATTTTCTTATACCTTATAATATAAACAAACCATGTACATATAGGAAATCATAACATATATAAATAAGTAATTATATTAAACCACATATATGGCTAAAAAAAGGGGGAAATCTAATATTTCTAAAAGATTCAGTAATGTAATGTCTAGAAAAAGTTCTAAAAAAACAAGTAAAAAATCCTCAAAAAAACAAACTAAAGTCAAAACTAATAAAAAAACAATAAAAAAGATTTCCAAACCAAAACAAATTGAATCAGTTCCACTTAATTACAAATCAACTAAAGACATTAAAATCAATAAACAAATAATAACCCAAGTCTTAGGCCAAGACGAAGCAGTAGAAGTAATAAAAAAAGCAGCAAAACAAAGACGACATGTATTATTAATAGGAGAACCAGGTACAGGAAAATCAATGCTTGGTATTGGCTTAGCAGAACTTCTTCCTAAAGAAAAATTAATGGATATTTTATCATTTCATAATCCTAATGATGAAAACCAACCAATGATTAGGACAATGCCAGCTGGTAAAGCAAGAACATTAGTACAACAAGCTAGAATAAAATCATCAGGAATGTTCAAGAATCAACATATAATAATATTAATTTTAGTATTATTAGCAATGTTTATGCCATGGTGGGCTTTTAATCATTATTCACAAGAGTATAATTCAACAGTTGCAGCAATCATGTTTGTTGCATTATTTGTTGGTGGATTAGTAACTTTGGTTGCATTTATTTTACTAATTAACTTAAGCAAAAAAATGGGTGGCAAATCCCAGGTACCAAAAACCATTGTTGATAATTTTGGTAAAAAGAAAGCACCTTTTATGGACGCAACTGGTGCACATGCAGGTGCATTATTAGGAGATGTACTTCACGATCCATTCCAGAGCGGTGGTTTAGGTACTCCTGCAAATGAAAGAGTAGTAGCTGGTATGATACACAAAGCACACATGGGAGTTTTATTTGTAGATGAAATCGCAACACTACACCCTCACACCCAACAAGAACTATTAACAGCATTACAAGAAGGAAAATATCCTATTACTGGTCAATCTGAAAGATCAGCAGGTGCAATGGTAAGAACAGAACAAGTACCTTGTAATTTCATTTTAGTTGCAGCTGGAAATGTTGAAACTATTAAAAAAATGCATCCTGCACTAAGATCAAGAATTAGAGGATATGGTTATGAAATTTATATGAACATTACAATGAAAGATACACCTAAAAATAGATTAAAAATTGCACAACTAGTTGCACAAGAAGTAATTAAAGATAAAAAGATTCCTCATTTTTCAAGAGAGGGTGTTAATGTAATTATACAAGAAGCAAAAAAAATGGCAAATAGAAAAGGGCATTTAACATTAAGGTTAAGAGAATTAGGTGGTTTAATAAGAGCAGCAGGAGATTTAGCTGTTGAAGAAAATGCAGATTTAGTAGAAAGTAAACACATCATCAAAGCTAAAAAAGTTGCAAGAACATTAGAAAAACAAATTGCTGACAAATATATTGAACATAGAAAAGATTACCAAGTTATAATTACAGAAGGAAAAAAGATTGGAAGAGTTAATGGTTTAGCTGTGATTGGTGGTGAAGGTGCATTCTCTGGAATTATTTTACCAATTGAATCAGAAGTTACAGCTGGTGGTAAGGTTGCAGAAATTATTGCAACTGGAAAATTAGGAGACATTGCAAAAGAAGCTGTAAAAAATGTAGCAGCTATTATTAAAAAATATTTTGGAACAGACATAAAAGAAACAAAAGATATCCATGTACAGTTCTTGCAAACATATGAAGGAGTTGAAGGTGATTCTGCTTCAATCGCTGTTGCTACATCTGTTATTAGTGCTCTTAAGAAAATACCTGTGCGTCAGGATACTGCAATGACTGGAAGTTTGTCTGTAAGAGGGGAAGTATTGCCAATTGGTGGTGCAAGTGCTAAAGTCGAAGCTGCAATTGAAGCTGGAATTAAACAAATTATAGTTCCAAAAGCAAATGTTCAAGACATTGTTGTTGAAAAAGAAAAGTTAAATAAAATTAAGATTATTCCAGTTTCAACTATAAAAGAAGTTCTAAAACATGTAATGGTTTGGAAAGGTAAAGAGAAAATTTTGAAGAAAATTTTAAAGAATTAATCATTATTATCAAAAAGAAATTTTAAAAAAGATAGGAGGTGTTTTTATATGAAAAAAATAATAGGTATTTTGCTAATGATTGTACTTATTCTATCTATAGGGAATATGTTTACACTAGCAGAAGAAGATGTAGCAGAATCTGATTCAAGTGATGATATGATGGTTGTTGCTTATGAGGATTCTGAAGATGATGCAGATGACATAGATGAAGTAGACGATGATGACAATGAAGAAGTAGATGATGAAGCAGAGGAAGAAATAGATGAAGATGAAGAAATTGAAAAGATTGAAGAAATAGACGAAGCAGAACAAGATGCTTTAATTGAAGAAGTTGTTGAAGAAACAGAAGAAACAGATGAAGAGTTAATAGAAGAATTAGAAATTGAAAAAGAAGAAGCTGATAAGATAAAAAGTGTTGGTAAAAGAATAGGTGTTAAACAACTTGTATTAAACAAACAATTAAAATACAGAATACATGTTGCGTTTGTGTCAGGCGATGCAATACTAAAACATCTAGAGAAAAAAGAAATAGACACAACAGAGTTAAAAGCAATACAAGCTGAAATCACTTTGATTAAAGAAGAACTAAGTGAAGAAATGGAAAAAGAAGATTTCTTAGCTAAGATTGCAGAAGTAAAAGGATTAGTAAAAGATTTCAAAGAAAAAGTACACGAACTAGTGCCAGAAGAAGACTTAGAAGAAGTTAGAGAAGCTGTTCAAAAAGAAAAAAAAGCTAAAAAAGAAGAAATAGAAAAACTAAAAGATGGAGAAAAGAAGATAAGACAATTCCATAACAGAAAAGAACAGTCTAAAGCTTTTGAAAAGATTAACAAAGAAGTAAAAGAGTTAAGAAAAGAAGGAAAGAAGTTAGTTAAATTGAAAGAAAAATATAAAGAGCTAAATGAAGTGAGAAGAAAGTGTGGATTAGAAGAAACAAAAGAAGCAATTACAAAATGTGGAAGAGATTGGAACAATAAACTAAAAGAATACAAAGAAGCACATTTTGACGACAAGTTAACTAATGAAAGAGTTGAATTTTACAAAGAAGCTACTGACATAAAGAAAGCAATTGCTGAAGCAAAAGAAGCTGGTGAAGATATAACTGAATTAGTGGCTCAATTAGATGAAGTAAGAGCACAAATTAAAGAGTTAATACCAGGGAAAATAAAGAAATCAGAAGCAGATACAAAGATAGGTGTAATGAAAAGTAGGTTAGATAACCTAAAAGAAAAAAATGAAGCTTTCAAAGAAAAAGCAGAAATGTTAAAAGAAGAAAGAGCAAAAGTATCAGAAGAACTGAAAGAATTAAGACAAAAAAGGCAAGAAGACCTACCAAAAAGACCTGCAAAGAACGCAGGAGACTTTGCAAAAGAAAAAGCAAAAGGAGGTGAATCACAATGAAGTCAAAAAAATCAGAGATTTTTAGGAAGTTTGAAACTAAATTTCAAACTAAATTAATTACTTTATTAATAGTTGTGATGTTAGTAACTGTTTTGTTTGTTGGATGCAGTAGGCAAGATTTAGCAGAAGATTCATCAATTGATGCAGACGATGGGCAAGATTCTAGCGAAGCAGAAGATCTATCTGAGTATGAACAAGACTTAGTTGGAGAAGACGAAGTAGATATTGGTGAAATTATTTAAGTTTCACCTATTTTTTTATTTTTTTAAGTTATTTTTAATTTTTAGATTATTTTTTCTTTTTTATTGTTTAATTTTCAGTATTATGATCTTCTAGAAATCGCCCAATCCCTTCTGAGGATGTCGTTCTAACTTAATAGGTTCAGGTTCATCCGATTTATTAAAAACAGGGACTCCATAAACTCCATCATAACCTGGTATGACTTTTATTTTACCTGCTCTGTTTTTTATGATAATGTTTGCAAGTTTATCATTCATAATATTTTTTAGTTCTTCAATTGGTAATTTTAAAAGAATGTCAAACTCACTTCTTTCTTTATTAACTAATTTATTATATTCTTGCCAAATTGTTTTTGTTGCTAAACCTTTTTTATATAACTTAGAAAGTATTTCTGTTAATGGAATTAATTTAAAATAATCTTTGTAATTCTTTGGAAGAAATCCTTCTGGTCTGTCTGCTAATTCTTCCACTCTGTATTCGACTCCGATTGTTATTTTCTTTTTACACACTGGACATATGCCTTTATGTTTATGTGTATCTTTTGGTGAAAATGAAATTCCGCATTTTCTGTGTCCATCAAAATGATAACGACCATAACCAGGATCAGTTTCAACAGTTGAATGTAAACCTTCACCAGTCCTCATTGCTTTTATTATATTTTTATATGTTAACTTTTTAATATCAAATGTTGTAGCTTCCCTTCCAATCCTCCATGGCCAAAATGAATGCATATCAGAAAATGAAACTAAATTATATTTATCAAGTTTAGATAATCTCCAGTTCATTGCTGGATCACTTGACATTCCAGTTTCTAAAGCATGAATATATTTAGATTTTTCTTGAAAACATTCTTCAACAGAATCAAAACCAGACTTTTCTCCTAATAAACCAAACCAAGGTGTCCAAACATGTGCTGGTACTATTTCAATATCTTTGGAAATAGAATTCATCATATCAACTAACTCGATTGCTGTAAAACCAAATATTGGCCTACCATCATAATCTATTCTTCCTTTTTTTAATAATGCAGCTGTTATTTGATCAGAAACTTCTTTACCTGGAGAATAGATCATTAAATGAAGCCTTCTTCCTCTTCCACCTTGTGAATACATTAATGAGATTTCTGTTTGAAATATGAATGGGAACTTAGTTTTTGACCAAAGAATTCCGTTTTCATCTTCAGTTAATTCATTTTCTATGTCTTTTGACCACACTGGATGTTGAAAATCACCTGTTCCTAATAATTCTAAACCTTTTATTCTTGCATATTTCTCCAAGTTCTGCAAAGTAATCTGTTTACTGCAAGCCATTGCGAATCTACTGTGTATGTGTAAGTCTGATATTAACTTCATTTTACATAACCAAGAACTAGGTAGTATAAAAAGATTGTTTATTACTATGTGAATACTATTATATACAACACAAATCCTTATAAACACTTTATTCATTCTTTATTCTCATGAAAACTAAACCAATTGCAATCTTATTAATACTATTATCAACATTTATCACAGCTACTGCTCAGTTTTTCTTAAAAACAGGCGCAGACAAACTATCACCAAATATTATTCAGATAATAACAAACTATTCTTTAATAACTGGATTATTTTTGTATGCAATTGGAGCCTTTATCTTGATATTTGCACTAAAAAACGGAGAACTTAGTGTTCTATTTCCAATTTACTCAACAAGTTTTGTTTGGGTTATACTTATTTCTTATTTTTATTTTGGAGAAATCATGAATGTTTGGAAAATTGCAGGCATTATTTTCATTATTGGTGGAGTTAGTTATATAGGAATCGGATCAAAGGTGAAATCATGAACATTTTATTAGCAGCAATGGTTGTAATTATAGGAAATTTCATTGGAGCTTTTGGAGGTTTGTTCTTAAAAAAAGGTTCTGCTAAGTTTTCACTAAATCCATTTGAAATAATTAAGAATTATTATATAATTTCAGGCATATTTTGTTATGCAATTGCAGCAATCATGTTTATTATAGCATTAAAAGGGAACCCATTATCAATATTATATCCATTAGTATCAACTCAGTATATATGGGTAGCATTTTTCTCAGTATCATTTTTAGATGAAAAAATGAATTCTATGAAATGGATGGGTATAATTGCTATTATTCTAGGTATTGTTTGTATAGGAATAGGTAGTTAATATGATAATTAGTCACTTTGAAGTGTCAAACATAGAAAGATTTATATATTACTACCAACACATACTCCTTATATGAACAAACACATAATTTTCCTATTAATGAGCATATTCTTACTAGGTTGGGTATCTAGTTTAGCATATAGTAATTACTCAGTACAAGACCTAGAACAACCATATTCAGGCTTCTCAGCAGATGAAATCATGTCACCTTCAGATCATATACCAGAAGAAGACATATATGTATTAAATGATAGAGTAATAATCAAAATAAAAGATCCAAAATGGGCTTCATTCACAGATACTAATTCAATGGACCCAATTATAGATATTAACTCAAATTCTATAGAAATCAAACCACAGAGTACTAAAGATATAGAACCAGGAGATATTATATCATACAAATACCAAGACTTAGGTTTAATCATACACAGAGTTATCAAAACAGGTTATGATGAACAAGGATGGTTTGCTATTACAAAAGGAGACAATAATATATTTAGAGACCCATCAAAAGTAAGATTTGAACAAGTAAATGGTGTAGTGATTGGAGTGATTTATTAAAATAGGATTTGCAGAACATGTAATAGAAATATTTAGAAAAGGATTTCCAGAAGAAAATAATTTATCATATATGTGGGATGGAGATATATTATATATTATGAAAAAAAATTCTCCAAAATCTATGTTAGCTCAAGGTAATGTAACTTTAAATAAAGATAGCCCCATATATACTTTTAGAGGTATTATAGATAGAGCTACAATATCCGGATTTGTAGAATATAAAAATTATAGATTAGATATAAGAAGCACAGATGTAAATATAACAGAATAAACCTATTCTTCTTCCTTACCACTAACTTCTTCTTTTTTATCTAAATCAGAGATTATTTCATCAACTTCTTTTGTTTCTGAAGTAGCTTCCTTGGTTTCTGAACTAGCTTCTTTTTTTTTTGTTGTCAAATCATCCATCTTTGCTTCCATCTCTTCAACACCTTTACCCATAGAATCTAGTTCAGTTTTTTCAACAACTTTGTCTTCTTCAGTATTTTTTAATTCTTTTACTTTTATTTCTTTTTCAATTTTTTTTTCTTCTTCCATTATTATTCACCTCAAAATTATTCTTTTTTTTCTTTAGCTTTTGCATCTCTTACAAGATCAGATGAACTTCTTGTTTTTTCTCCACCTAAACCAAAAGCCATTTTTATTCCAAGTTCATCACAAACAACATATTCAGCAACATCCCCACCTTCAAATGATCCTACTTTCTTCCTATCACCACCATTTGCAAAAATATCTGGATGTAATTTTTTAAGTGCATCACAAACTGACATATCAGTTGGATTTTCAGGATGTTCTGTAAGTACTGCATTATCAACACATCTTAAGGATTTTATTATTTCTACCCTATCATTTTCAGGCATAAAATTAAAACCTTTTTTCTTTTTAAGCCAATTATCATTATTAATTACTACTATTAATTTATCACCTAATGCTTTTGCTTCTTTCATTAGTCTAACATGACCTATATGTATTGGGTCAAATCCTCCACTAACAGCAACTGTTATTTGTTTTTTTTCTTCCATTTTCTTTATTTATCCTCCTATAATATCAACAGATTAGACATATAAAACACCTAAATCAAACTCCAAATATAAAGATTTCTGTAATTAAGAAGTTATTCTACTAATTGACCAATATCAGTATACTCAGTTGTTATACCTTGTGCATTATTTCCCAATGCATCCATTCTTTGTTCAAGATCTTCTGCTTTTAATTGTAAACCAGGCATTTGTTGTAATGCATCAACTAAAGAAAGATCATAACTAGCACTTAATATAGTTACTGCTTGTGTTTGATTTAATGGTTGTACTTTAGCAGGAGGCTTTGTTAAAACTTTATCGTAACTTATTGCTTCTCTCAGTTCCCAATATCCTGCAACCAAAAAAGAAGCAACAGTAAGTATAGCCATACAAATTCCTCCATAAACATATGGTTTTGTTAAAGGTTCGTCTCTTTTATTGCTCATTTTCATCACATAAAGTATATATTCTATATATTTTTACCCAAGATTTATAAAGATTACTGATTTCAAAGCATTATGACACAAGAAACTCAAGAAAAAAAAGAACTAGACAATTTAAACAAAATTATTGATTCACATTACCAAGATCCTGAAAAAAGACAAGAAGTATTATTATTACTAGAAACTAAAATTGATCAAAGAATTAAGACAACAATATCATATATGCGCTCTACATATAAGCATTATTTAATAAATACAGAGCATTTAAAAGATAAAAAAATACTTTCAGAAAGATTAAAACAAGATCTTAATCCAATTGAAATATTAATAAAACAAAACAGACATAATTTCATTTTCTTAAATAAATTTTTTGAGATAGTATTAGATGAATATATATCTAGTAATAGGCAAACACCATTAGAAACCATATTTTATAGAAAATTATATGAATAACCATAAAAAAGTATATACTACATATGTTTTTAAGTAAGATTTATAAATAAAGTCCCACTATAGTAGTATAATATGGCAGAAGAAACATATAAAGATCAAGATGTAAGCCAAAATTCTACCAAACAAAAAGATAATATTGTACAATTTCCTAGTCAAATTCCTAGCACATTAGAAGGAAAAACAGAATTAGAAGGAAGTGTTGGAGAAGTATATGTAGAAGAACCAAGATCTTATGATGAGATTATAGAAGAAGAAGATTCAATGTCTCCACAATGTTTACTACAACGAGAAATCCTGAGAGATGATGGATTCATAAAAAATGATGAAGAAACAGGTAATAAAATAACACCTTTATGTGAAAAAGTTCATAAGAAAAAAAGAAAATTACGATCATTATCAAAAGAACAAGAAGATTCTTTAAAAAATATAGAAGAAAAACTTCATAATTATATCCAAGTAAGAATTGATTCAATTCAAGAACATTATTTTGAATATTTTGATGTAAAGGGAGAAGAATACCAAATAAAAAATCATCAAAGAGAAATGGAAGAAATTAAAAAAATAGAAAATTATTTTGAAAATAACAAAAAAAATCCATTATTCTTATTAGCAATTAAAGATGAATTTAGGGCATTACCACATGGATTATTTCAGATATATGAATTATGTGAAGATTATTCTTTGTCAGATATTTTTTATCAACTTATAACTATAAGATATAATAATCTTTTTTCTGAAAACGATTAAATTATCTTTTAAAACACTTCTTGTATCTTAGGAATTTAAGTGTTTAAAGTCACTGGACACACTTTAAAAAATGACCAGTGAGAACTACAAATCACTTCCTATTTTTTCTTCTTTTCAATTTCTTTTCTTCATCTAAAACACTTAAAGTTGTTTTAATTACTGCATCTGGAGTTAGAGAAACACTATCAATTCCTTGCCTTACTAAAAATTTTGCCATTTCAGGATATGTTGAAACAGAATCACCACAAATACCTATTTTCTTTTTATGTTTTTTAGCTGTTTTGATGACCATTGTCATTATTTTTTTAACTGCTTCATTCCTCTCATCAAACACATGAGCTACAAGTTCACTATCCCGATCCAAACCCAAAGTCAACTGTGTCAAATCATTACTACCAATTGAAAAACCATCAAAGATCTTTGCAAACTCATCAGCCAATATTACATTTGAAGGTATTTCACACATTACATAAACTTGTAATCCTTTTTTACCACGCTTCAAACCATTCTGTTTCATAATTTTCAAAACTTTTTTACCTTCTTCAACAGTTCTACAAAAAGGAACCATAACTTTGACATTTGTTAGACCCATTTTTTCTCTAACTTTTTTAATAGCTTTACATTCAAGAGCAAATGCTGGTTTAAACATAGCACTATAATAACGAGATGCTCCTCTGAATCCAATCATAGGATTATCTTCTTTAGGTTCATACTCTTGACCACCAATTAAATTAGCATATTCATTAGATTTAAAATCAGAAAATCTAACAATTACATCTTTTGGATAAAATGCAGCACCTAACATACCAATACCTTCTGCTAATTTGTCCACATAAAACTTAACTTTATCTTTATAGCCATGTGTTAAATCATCTATTTTTTGTTTAACATCTTTATCCTTGATTTTTTTATAATTTAACAAAGCCAAAGGATGAATTTTAATATGAGAATTGATAATAAACTCTTCCCTTGCTAAACCTATTCCATCATTTGGTATAAAAGAAAAATTAAATGCTTGCTCAGGGTTAGCTAAATTCATCATAATTTTTGTTTTTGGCTTTTTTAGTTTTTTTATATTAGTTTTTTTAAGTTTTATTGGTAACAAACCTTTGTAAACTTTAGCAATCTCACCTTCTGCACAACTAACAGTAACTTTCATTCCATTTTTAAGTTTTTGAGTTGCATCAACACATCCAACTGCACATGTAATACCAAGTTCACGAGAAACAATTGCAGCATGACAAGTTCTCCCACCACGATTTGTAACAATTGCTGAAGCAATCTTCATAATTGGTTCCCAATCAGGATCAGTCATGTCAGTTACAAGTACTTGTCCTTTTTTAAATTTATAAATATCTTTTGAATCTTTAATAATATTAACTTTCCCTTTACCAATCTTTTCACCAACACTCCTACCAGTAACTAAAACTTCTGTTTTTTTTGGTAAAGAATAATCTTCTAACACAGACCAATCTTTTTGTGACTGAACTGTCTCTGGTCTTGCTTGAACAATGTAAAGTTTTTTATTTTTACCATCTTTTGCCCATTCAAGATCCATTGGTTTAAAGTGCCCAGCTTTATGAGAATAATGATCTTCAACAATAACTCCCCATTTTGCAAGTTTAATAATTTCTTTTTCAGTAAGCACAAACTTTTGTCTATCTTCTAATGGAACATTAATATTTTTAACAGGTTTATTTCCTTGTAAATCATAAACCATCCTAATTGCTTTTTCACCAATCCGTTTTGAAATGATTGGTTTAAAACCTTTTTTTAAAGTTGGTTTAAAAACATAAAATTCGTCAGGATTAACATTACCTTGTACAACATTTTCACCTAAACCATATGCACCTGTGATAAACACAGCATCTTTGAACCCTGTTTCAGTATCAATTGTAAACATTACACCAGCAGACGCACGATCAGACCTTACCATTTTTTGAACAGCTATTGACAAACCAATTTTAAAATGATCAAAACCTTTGTCTTCTCTGTAAGAAATTGCTCTGTTTGTGAATAATGAAGCAAAACATCTTTTACATGCATCAATTAATGCAGCTTCACCAACAATGTTAAGATAAGTTTCCTGCTGACCTGCAAAACTAGCATCTGGTAAATCTTCAGCAGTTGCAGATGATCTTACTGCAACATCTTTAGTACCTTCTTTTTTACACAATTTCTTATACGCAATAAGAATAGCTTGTTTTAAATCTTCAGGAAACTCTGCATTAAGAATTATGTTTCTAACTTTTCTTCCTCTTCTTGCTAAGTCTCTTACATTATGTGTGTTCAAACCTTTTAATGCTTGTTTTATATGGTCTTTTACACCAGCTGATTCTAACAAATAATGATATGCGTATGCAGTAACAGCAAACCCATTAGGAATCCTAACACCTTTCTTTGTAAGAAGTCTATACATTTCGCCAAGAGAAGCATTCTTACCACCAACTAAAGGAACATCTTCTATACCTAACTCATTAAACCACAGAATTAACTCTTTTGACCTCTTTTTTTTACTCATTATGTTTGTTTATAAGAAATATGTATATAAATGTTGCTGTTTATGTGTTATTTATTCTACAACATATAAAAATTTAAAAATATACACAATTTTTCTCTTTCAATGGTACACAACTGGGACAACCAATACACCAAAGGAGCACATTGGGAATATGGTAGACCATCCAACAATTGTATAAAGTTTGTTGCAATGGTTGGAAGTGGAAAGGTTTTTGATGCTGGTTGTGGTAGTGGAAGAGATTGTTTTTATTTAGCTGAACAAGGTTTTAGAACTTATGGTGTTGATATTTCTAAAGTTGCAATTCAAAAAGCTAGAACAGAAGCTGAAAAAAGAAGATTAAATATAGTCTTCACAATTGGTAATTTAGAAGAATTAATTTATGATGATGAAAAATTTGATGGAATCTATTCTGGGTATACTATGCAAAGTACAGATTTAGAAAAAACTGCAAAAGAATTAGCAAGAGTATTAAAAAAAGGAAAAATTGCATATATTGTAATGTTTGAAGAAACAAGTTATGAAGATTCTAGGATTAATAAAGAACATATGAACCATAATTTCATACTAAGTGAATTTTCAAAGTATTTCAATATTAAAGAACAAAATATTGATTCTTATTCTGAACAAGATGAAAGAGGGAAGCATACTCATAAGAGGTTGATTTTGATTATGAAAAAGAAATATTGAATGATTATTAATATATAATATATACAAATTAACAGTAACCTTTAAAAAGGGGAACATAATCATAGTGTATATTAATATAAATTAAGGAGGTTAAATCAATGGAAGGAACAATTAAATTTTTTAATGAAAGAAAAGGTTTCGGATTCGTAACAGATGACGAAAGTGGAAAAGATTTCTTTGTACATCAGTCATCTTTGGAAGAAGGCGTTACTTTACGTGACGGAGACAAAGTTACATTCGATGTAGAAGAAGGAGATCGTGGTCCAAAAGCAGTTAATGTAAAATTAGTTTAAATGTAAGACTTTATTTCTAAGTTTATTTTTTAAATTGGATTTGTTTTTTTTTCTTTATTTTTTATTCATTAAACTAGTTTAAACACCAAAACTTTTATATATGCTATCAACATTAAATTATCACATGAAAAAACTAATAACAATATTATTATTAATCTCAATCTTAGTTCTATCTGGATGTGGAGAAGATGGTACCATAGATCAAGATAACACAAACACAGATTCTTCAGGAAAATCAATTAACCAAGACTTTTCAATAGAAGTGCCTGATGGTTGGCAAGAAAACCAAGTATCTAGTTCTGTCTTTATGTATATGGTATCTGGTAAAGTAGATCCTAAAGAAGGAATTGAAAGTATGAACATTCTTATAACTCCTGCACCATCAGATTTGGAAATTGATTTTAAAAAAACAATGCAAGATACTTTAAAGAAAATACCTAATTTTATAATAATAGAAGATAGCACTAGCATTAATATTGGTTCAACAAAAGGACTAAAAATGAAGTATGAAATAGATATAACTGACCAAAAGATGCAATATACTCAAATTCTTTTAAACAAATTTGATAATTTATATACAATAACATATTCATGTATTGGTAAAGAATGTCAACATGAAGATGATTTTAATGACATGATGGATAGTTTTGAACCTATACAATCTTAATAAATACTTTTCTTTTAGAAGGCTCTGTACGTAATTTCCTACTCCGCTGACAATGCAGTCACTTCGCTACGCTACGTTCGGCAGTCACAAATCTTCGATTT
>CAXGTL010000005.1:0-47424 GCA_964012725.1 Candidatus Woesearchaeota archaeon | reverse complement strand
ACATAAACTTTATAAACACACAAAACATAACTAATTTTATGACTTGGAAAATAGAACAAATAGGTAAATTACCAAAACTTAATAATCCTGTATTAATCGAAGGTCTTCCAGGAATAGGTAATGTTGGTAAAGTTGCAGTTGATTTCATCATAGATGAGTTAAAAGCAAAAAAAGGTTTTAATTTCTTTTCTTACACATTTCCTCATTCAGTTTTTGTTAATGAAAAAAATCTTGTTGAATTACCAAGTATAGCTATTTATTATAAAAAGTTCAATAATAACAAAAAAAGAGATTTATTATTTTTAGCAGGAGATGTACAACCAATTGATGAAGTAAGTTCGTATGAATTTAGTGATATTATATTAGATATTTGTGAAAAATTAAAATGTAAAGAAATTGTTACACTTGGTGGTATAGGTTTACAAACAGTTCCAAAAAAACCAAAAGTATATTACACTGGAAATAATAAAAAAATAATAAAAAAATACAAAAGTTCACACTTATCAGATAATTTATATGGTGTGGTTGGACCAATTATAGGAATAACTGGTTTATTATTAGGTTTAGCTAGTAAAAGAAAAATTGATGCAGTTGCATTATTAGCAGAAACATTTGCACATCCAATGTTTTTAGGAATAAAAGGTTCAAAAAAAATATTAAAAATATTAAATCATCAATTTAAATTAAGTTTAAAATTTGAAAAACTTGAAAAAGAAATCAAAGAAATGGAATCAGAAATATTAAAAAGAACAGATGAACTTGCAAAAGTATCTAAGTCAATGAAATTAGGAAACAAGTTTGTCAAAGATGTTAATTATATTGGTTGAGTAGAAAGTATATAATAATGAAATTCACAAAACATTGTCTTTATCATCCTTGGGTGGGTGGTGGGGGCGGAGAATGTGGGTAATTAATAATTACAAAAAAAAGAGGGAAAAATGTATAAAATTACCAAAGTAATAGGTAGAGAAATTCTTGATTCTAGAGGCAATCCTACAGTTGAAGCAACAGTCTATTGTAAAAATAAGTTCTCAACAGCAATGGTCCCAAGCGGAGCATCAACTGGTAAGTATGAAGCTGTAGAACTTAGAGATAATGAGAAAAACAGATATCATGGAAAAGGTGTTCAAAAAGCTGTACACAACATTCATTTAATAGGACAAAAATTAAAAGGGTTTGATATTCGTGAACAAAGTAATATAGACAATTTTATGATAGATTATGACGGAACTCATGACAAATCAAAATTGGGAGCTAATTCAATATTAGCAGTAAGCTTAGCATGTGCAAGGTTAAGATCTTTAGTGGAGGATAAACCACTATATTCTTATTTTGGTAATGAAAAAAGATTACCTGTTCCTTTTTTTAACATTATCAATGGAGGCAAACATGCTGACAACAAGTTAAGTTTTCAGGAATTCATGATTGCCCCTGTTAAAGCAAAGAATTTTGAGCAAGCATTACGTATTGGAAGCGAAGTTTACCATCAATTAAAAAAAGATTTAAGAAAAAAGTATGGCAAAGGTTCAACTAATATTGGTGATGAAGGAGGATTCGCTCCAAACAAACTACAAAAAGTATATCAACCTCTAAAAATAATAATGAAAAGTGTAAAAGAGTTAGGTTATGAAAAAAAAGTCAAAATTGCAATTGATTCAGCTGCTTCTGAATTTTATAATCATAAAATGTACAAAGTTGATGGTTGGTGGTTAAAACCACATAAATTAGTAAAACTTTATGAACATTTAGTAGAACAATATCCTATTATTTCTATTGAAGATCCATTTGATCAAGAAGATTATCTTAATTGGAGAGAATTGAAAGATAGAATTGGTAATAAAGTACAAATAGTTGGAGATGATTTATTAGTAACCAATGTTGAAAATATTGACTTTGCAAAAAAGTATGATCTGTGTAATGCTTTATTACTTAAACTAAATCAAATTGGTACTTTAACAGAATCTTTGTCTGCTGCAAAATTAGCTTATAAAGATAATTGGAACATTATGGTATCTCACAGATCAGGTGAAACAATTGATCCATTTATTTCTGACTTTGTTGTTGGTTTAGGTTGTGGCCAAATTAAGTCAGGTGCTCCTTGTAGGGGTGAGAGAATTGCTAAATATAACAGGCTTCTAAGAATTGAGCAAGAATTAGGAAAAAAGTCAATATACACATTTAAGTAAAATATGCCAAATCTTTAAAAACAGGACTTTCTTTTTATATATAATATGATTGAAGAAGTAAAAAAACCAATTGTATTAATGGTATTAGATGGTTTTGGATTATCATGGAAAAAGAAAGGAAATGCTATAAAACTAGCTAATACACCTGTTCTTGATAAACTTACAAAAACATGTCCATATGCAGTCCTAAAAGCATCAGGAGAATCAGTAGGATTACCTAAGGGATTCATGGGAAACTCTGAAGTTGGCCATATAAACATTGGAGCTGGAAGAGTAGTTGATCAATATTTAATGAGAATTAATAATTCTATAAAAGATGGAAGTTTTTTTGAAATTCCTACTTTAATTGAAGCATTTGATAAAAATGAATATGTTCATTTAATGGGATTATTAAGTGATGGTGGTGTACATAGTCATATATATCATTTATTTGCATTAATTGATTTAGCAAAAAAATATAATTGTAAAGTTTATGTTCATGCATTTTTAGATGGACGTGATACTAAACCTAAATGTGCTAAAAAATATATAAAAAGACTTCAGAAAAAATTAAAAGGAGTAGGAATTATTGCAACTATAAGTGGTAGATATTATTCAATGGATAGAGATAATAGATGGGACAGAACTCAAAAAGCATATGACACAATTACAAAAGCATCAGGATTATATAATAAAAATATATATGCTGCATTAAAACAATCTTATAAAAAGAAAATTGGTGATGAATTTATAATTCCATTAGTAACAGGAGATTATCATGGGTTAAAAGAAAAAGATACTGTAATATTTTTTAATTTTAGAGAAGATAGAGCAAGACAATTAACACAAGCATTTATTGATCCTAACTTTGATAAATTTAAACGTACTTACAAAGATGTTAATTTAATTGCATTTTCACAGTATGATGATGATTTTAAAAATTTTAAAGTAATTTTTCCTCCAGTCTATCCAAAAAACACTTTAGGGGAAGTTCTTAGTAGTAATGATATAAAACAATTAAGAATTGCAGAAAGTGAAAAATATGCTCATGTAACTTATTTTTTTAATGGACTTAGAGAAACACCGTTTGAAAAAGAGACAAGAATAGTAATACCAAGTCCAAAAGTAGCAACATATGATCAACAACCAGAAATGAATGCAGACAAAGTAACAGAAAAAGTATTAGAAAATTTAAAAAAGAATGATGTTATTATAATTAACTTTGCTAATGGTGACATGGTAGGACATACAGGAATATTAAAAGCTGCAATAAAAGCTGTTGAAAAAGTTGATGTATGTGTTGGAAAAATAATTGAAAAAGTAAAAGAATTAAATGGAGTAGTAATAATTACAGCTGACCATGGTAATTGTGAAGAAATGATAGTAGGATATAATGAAACAGATACAGCTCATTCAACAAACCCAGTATTTTTTATGATTTATAACCAAAATATTAAAATAAGGTCTAAAGGAATATTAGCTGATATTGCACCTACAATATTAGATTTATTAAATATAGAAAAACCAAAAGAAATGACTGGTGAAAGTATGATTGTTAAGTATTTATTGTGAAGTTCTAATAAAACCAGTTCCATTCAAAATATCCGTCTGTGCCTTCTTTGTCTTCATTTGTTGATAAATGAAGGCATGGCCAGATGAAGTTTTATGAATATAATGAATAAAACGTAATAGGATTTTTGAATAGAACTAATAAAACCTTTGAAAGTATATATTATATATTCAAGTTTGGAAATACTTATAAAGTTGGTTATGTTAAAATATTACTATTAAAATAATATTTGGGGTGAAATTATGGGAAAATTATTAATAATTGATAATAGTACAACAGGGAAATTTCTTCAAGGTTCTTTACAAAAAGAAAATTATGATGTTGAACTAAAAGAAGATGTAGGAGAAGCTATAAGTCATAAAGATAAAAATTCGATCGACATAATTATAGCTAGTTTGATGAGTGGTGGTAATGAAGTAGAAGTAATTGATTCATTATATAATTTAATTACCAATTATAACAATTCAAAAATAATTATAACAACAAATTTAGCAGAAGCTGGAATAAAAACTGAATTAACTGATAGAGAAGTATATAAAGAATTCACTCATTTAAATACAAGTGATCCTAAAATCTTATCAAAGATAAAAGAAGAAGTAAATAAGTTTTATAAGAAATCATGAAACAACTAATATTAAAGTTTATAACTGCCTAGATAAACCATAATTAAATTGTTAAAGTTTCAGAATCACTTCAACTTTTTAATCAATTTTTCAACAAACATCTCATACTTTTCTTCTGCTGCTAAAAAACTAACATCCATATTAAGTAATTTCTCTGTTTCATTAACTTCTTCTAAATGTTTTTTAAGAACAAACCTAATTATTTTTTTTTCATCATTTGTCAAATTCATTTTATTTTTCACCAACTTTAAATTTTTTAATTTCAAGCTTATCTTTTTCAGCATGAATAATTAAATCCATTTTATCATCAAAACCAGTCATATCTGTTATAACCTCTGGTAATAACATTCTTTTACCACGGAGATCTATGCTAGTTATTAATTCTTTTTTACCATTTTTTACAGCAGAAAAATCCATATCATCAAGAATTTGTTTTGCACTTACTTTTGGTTTTTTACCTGCTTTAAATTCTTTTGTTTTTCTAAACAAAAATCTAGCAATTTCATTTGCAACATTTATTCCTGATGCTTTTGTTATACCTTGTAATCCAGGTGATAGATTAAGTTCTAAAACTAAAGGTCCTTTAATACTTTCTAAAATATCTACAGCACATACATCCATACCCAGTGCTTTTGCAGCTTCAACTGCAATTTTACATGTTTGATAATCAGGTGTAATTGATTCACCAGTTCCACCTGCATGAATGTTAGCTCTTTTTTCACCTTTTATAGCTTTTCTTTTCATTCCTGCTACAACTTTATCACCTACAACTATTGCTCTTATATCTGAACCATCAGTATCAATGAATTCCTGAATAAGGAATGGTTGTTTTAATGCTGCTAAAGTATCAAGCATAGAAGTTGCTGAAGGTAATGAATCAGCAAACATTACACCTTTACCATGTGTACCACTAGGAAGCTTCATTATAATTGGATAATTAATTTTTTCCAATGTTTGTTTTGCAGCTTCAGGTGTTGCTGTTAAATAAGTTTTAGGTGTAGGAATATTATATCTTTGTAAATCAAGATGTGTTAAAACTTTATCATGACCAACTGTAAATGAGAATGGTGATAATGGTAAATAAGTTTCTTTATTTAATACAGAAGTAATTGCTCTTAACAAATTATTATACCTAAAAGAACCTTTTGCATAAATACAATCATATTTTTTAATTGGTTCTCCTTCATATAAAATAGGTTCTTTATCACCAAGATTTACTTCTATTTGTTTAATATTTAAATGATCAACAGTTTCAAAATATTTTTCCATTTCCTCAACTGTCCATTTAGAAGACTTAGAACCAAGACTTATTACAGCTGCTTTGAATTGTTTTTCTTCTTTTGCCATTTTTATATTTTATTTAATTTAATTAATTTAGTTATTATTTTTGTTATTGTTTTATTACTTTAATCTTCTCACTTTTTTTTATTTTTCTTATAATTAGGATCTATTATAAACCTTTGTTTTAATATATTTCTACCAATCAATACTTTATATCTAAGTTTTGATCTATCTGCAAGATTAAACAATGTTTTAAACTTTCTTCCACCTATTTGTAATCCAGCTTTTATTAAAGGCCTATTTGACAGACCTTCTGCAGACCTTACTTTTTTTGTTCTAATAATAGGTCCTAGTTTTAACTCAGCTGCTAGTTTTACATCTATTGAATTCTTAGCAGCACCTGTATCTACCCTAGCTATTGCTTGTTTACTTTTTTTAGGTCCATATACAGTAACTTTTTCTGTAAAACCTATTACTGACAATGTTTTTACTTTTCTTTTTATCCCTTTTCTAATCTTTTTACTCATACAATATAAGAAAAATTAGACATTTATAAGGCTTTCGTAAATGTATATTATACATACATTTTCCATTAAATTAATATATACCATACAAATTACTATATAACTATGGGAAAAGATAAAAGATCAAAAAAAGTACATTGGGCTGATTCAATAGCAAAAAGAGTTATTGCTGAAAAAGGTGATAAACCAAAATATACAATTGCAGCTGGAATCACACCTAGTGGAACTGTTCATATTGGTAATTTCAGAGAAATTATTACTGTAGATTTAGTATATAGAGCTCTAAAAGAAATTGGTAAAGAAGTAAGATTTATTTATTCTTGGGATGATTATGATGTATTTAGAAAAGTACCAAAAAACATGCCAAATCAAAAGCTCTTAGACACTTTCTTAAAAAAGCCTATTGTTGATACACCTGATACTTTTGATTGTAAACATGAAAGTTATGCTAAGCATAATGAACTAAGAGTAGAAAAAGCACTTCCAATTGTTGGAATTAGTCCAGAGTTTTTATACCAAAACAAAAAATATAGAGCTTGTGAATATGCTGAAGAAATGAAAACAGCAATGCAAAAAAAAGAAGTTATTGCAAAAGTTCTAAATGAATTTAGAAAAGAACCACTTGCTTCTGATTGGTATCCTGTATCAATTTTTTGTGAAAAATGTGGTAAAGATACAACAAAAATAAAAGATTATGATGGTAATTATGAAATCACTTATGAATGTGAATGTGGATTTAAAGATAAATTTGATTTAAGAAAAAAAGGTATAAGTAAGTTAGTTTGGAGAGTTGACTGGCCAATGAGATGGCACTATGAAGACGTAGATTTTGAACCAGCTGGTAAAGATCATTCAACAGTTGGAGGATCTAGAGATACTGCAGTTATGGTTCTTGATCATGTTTGGAAAAAGGAAGCACCAATATATCAAGGATATGATTTTATAGGAATCAAGGGTGGCGCAGGTAAAATTTCAAGTTCAACAGGAGAAGTAGTTGATTTATGGGATGTTTTAGAAATTTATGAACCACAAATGGTTAGATGGTTTTTTGCAAGTACAAGACCAATGACAGAATTTTCTATTTCATTTGACTTAGATGTTATTAAAAATTATGAAGATTTTGACAAATGTGAAAGAATTTATTATAAAGAACAAGAAGTAAAAGAAGATAAATATGAAAAACAAAAAAGAATATATGAATTAAGTTCTATAGAAGAAATAAAACCAAAAATGCCTATCCAAGTTTCTTTTAGACATTTAACAGGAATTTTACAATTTTTTGACATGGATACTGAAAAAACATTAGAATATTTTAAAACTAAAGATGAAAATGATAAACAAAGATTACTATTAAGAATTAAATGTGCTCAAAAATGGATAGAAAAATATGCTCCAGAAGACTTTAAGTTTCAGTTAAATACAAAATTACCAGATATTAAGTTTAGTAAAGAAATAAAACAAGCATTCAAATTAATACTTGGAGAACTTGAAAAGAACCCAAGTGATAATGATCTTCATAATAAATTTTATGAAATCTGTAAAAAATTAGAAATAGAAACAAAAGATTTCTTTACAGCAAGTTATAAATTTTTAATTAATAAAAATAAAGGACCAAAACTAGCTAATTTTATTAATACAATTGGAAAAGAAAAGTTTAAAAAATTAGTTGACCAACTTTAGTATTATAATATTTATATAATAAAATCATAACCACAATTATAACATTTTTAGATCGCCTGTAACAGCATCAATATCATCTTCTATATCAGGTCCGATACCGACACATGTCACTGTCCCAGGTGCAATTACAGTTTTACCAGCATCTGTAATAAGAGCAGTCACTAAACCATTGTCTTTTGCAATCTGATTATACTTTCGTAATTCTTTAAGACCAGAAACCTTTAGCACAACCTTTTTCTGTCCAGCAAGTCTCCAATTCTTAACCTTATTTTTATCTGAACGCAGAACTGCTTCAACAGATGCATGACTACACTGTGCTCCTAGCTTACCTTTTGGTAATTTCAAATCTTGTCTAACAACAATAACTTGTTTATATTCCATATTGTACTTTATTATTGACTTGTGGTTTATATATTTTTTGTATAATTTGAGTTAATTTCCATTGGTATGGTCTAGAAAGTTTTATATATTAAATAATTCTATTTTTCTAATATGAAAACCTGGTTAAAATATGGATTAATAGGATTACCAATAGCACTTATAATTTATATAATTCTTTTTTATATAGGAAGTATAGCATCCGCTGGAAGCGATATGCCTGGTGCTACTGAAATGATAATGTTAATATTTTTTCTTCCATCATTAATAGCAGGATTTAGTATAGGATCATTAATAGGGAAGTCTATAGAAGACATTAGATCTCAAGAATATAAATTCCCTTTTACTTTTTTTGGAACTATTATTGGTTTTATTGTTGGTGTAATTCTTGTTTATATTATAAGTAGTATTAAATTTATTTATAACTTTTTAACACCTTTATTAATGATTATGGGTAAAATTTTAATTGTTCCTGCTTTCCAAATTTGGATAATCTTTGCTATTATAGGAGGAATAATTGGTTATAAAATAGGAAAAAGAAAATCTTTACAATAAACTTTCTTTATCTATACTAGCCTTTTGCAACATAAAACTTTAGATAAGACATAGATTAAATGCTCTCTTTAATAGCATTCAACAAATTATCAATAACCAAATCTCTTAAATCATTCCTACCAAAACCTTCATAAAAAAAGAAACCAGGCTTAGAATTCAATTCTACTAACACAATTTTACCATCAACATATACACAATCAACTGTGTAAAATCTAGGTTTTAACTTTTTCAATTTTGCATCAACATAGTTGATCACAAAATCAACTAATTTTTTAGGTGTTTTATCTTTATCTACAAATATAGCATGACCACCTCTAGAAAGATTACTAATCCATCCTGCTTTTGGAACACGAATAAAAGAATGAATAAACTTCCCATCAATAACTATTGACCTTATATCATGTACACCTTTTACTAAATCAGGAATACCTTTGCTAGTATCGACAAACTCCTGCAAAATTGTATCTCTTGGTATTTTTTGAGGTAATTGACTTTTCTTAATTATTGTCAAACCAATTGCACTTGATCCAAACCTTGGTTTTAATACAATTTTATCAGATTTAATATATTTTAATTTACTTTTAAGTTGTTTAATATCATGAACAAGATATGTTTTAGGCATATATTGTTTAAATGTATTCCTTGTTAACCATTTATCAGAACACAATATTTCTAATTCAGTAGAATTAAGAATTTTAACCTTTTTTTCAAAATATTTTTTATATTTCAAACTATTTCCACTTAATTTAGTTTTATCAAATATAAAATCATAACCAAAATCATGGACAACTGTCCATTTTCCATTCTTCATTTCCCATCCTTTGTTAAATAATTTAGTTTTTTTATTATACCAAAGAACGTTTGCTTTATACCACTTTAAACCATACTCTTTTTCAGACTTTTCAAAAAGATATCTATAACATCTTCGTAATACTTTTTTATCATATTTTTTTATATGAGAATAAGGTAGATTACCAAACTTGGCATCATCGATCATTACAACTCGTTTTATTTTTGTCATTATCACACTTTTAATAATTTATCATCAACATAAATCTTAGGATTTTTAAAAACTTGATCATAATGATTAATAGCATAAACTGTACCACCAAACCATGCATTACTTCCTATTGCAACATGTGCAGTTCCTAAACTTTTTTCATCAACAATTGTTACACCTACAATCTTAGCATTTGGGTTTATTCCAATACCAAACTCTGAAAGTCTTTTAACTCCCCATTCATACTTTGATTTAAGTAAAGCTCTATTAAGACTTTCATTTAATAACTTAGACTCTCTTAAACCAGAAATGTTAATGACTTCATCATTTTCAATTGTTAATGTTACAGGATGTTTAACAAGCATAGTCCCTTTATGTGTTTTTATTGAACCATCTATTACAACTTTACCATAAATTCCTTTTTTTGATCTTGGTGGAATATAAACTTCACCAGCAGGAATATTTCCACCCATTCCAGGCTTAGAATAATTTCCATCATTTGATATTGCAGTTTTCCCTTTTATATTATAATATAAATCAGTACCTTTTTTAGTTGTAGCATGAATAATGTTTCCATTATCAAGAATCTTTTTAATTCTTTCACCATTTTGTTGTAATTTCGTATAATCAACATTCATTGCTTTCATCAAATATTTAAGATATCTAGTATCCAAACTTCTTAGATCAGAAACTGATGTAAACTTATGTTTAGCTTTTTTTGCAAAAGACCTATAACTTTTACCTAAAACACCTAAACCACTTAATCTTCCTGATAAGTTCATAGTAATTATACTTTTTGGTTTAAGTGCTGATAGATGTTTTATTAATTCTTCATTATCATGCACTAATGGTGTAGAATTTCTAATAAATAACTTAGTATTAAGATTTAATTCTTTAGCAGCAAGATAATAACCCATTGTAATAATTGGAGAGATCCTACTATCTTTAGTACCCAAATCACCCAAGATGAAAAAGTCTTCATTTTTAGCATTCAAACACTTTTGAATAATGTTTTTAAAACAATCTTTATAATGTTTAGATATATCTATTAATCCATTATTCTGCATCCACTTTGTAAACTGTTTTTCATCCATTTAAATAAAGAAATAAAGAAATCATATTTATAGGTTTTGGTATAAACATTAAATATTTTTATAAATATTTCTTCGATGACCAATAATCCTTACTTCAATCTTTTTAGAATTATGATTAATATCTGCAATAATCCTATAATCTCCAACCCTTAATTTATAATCTTTTCGTCCTTTTAATCTCTCAAAGAAGTGAAAAGGATTGTATTTTGTAGAAATTATTTTATTAAAAATTCTGTTTTTTAATTCCTTTTGAAGTTTATTTAGAAAATTTATTGCCTCTTCATCAAAAATAATTTCAAACATCATAATCCTAATCTTTTTTTTGCTTCAGCTTCAGTTAAGAATCCACCTGTTTTCATTCTTTTCCTAGCTTTTTCAATTGCTTTAATTGTCTCTTTACTAAGTTTTGGTTGTGTTTTTAATGTTTTAGCTATAAATACAACCTTTTTAATGACCTCATCATAACTTTCATTTCTATATTCTCTAAACAAATCTAATTGGTGTTTGGTGTCTCCATGTATTTTTATAGTTGTAGCATTCATATTATACTTAGGTATACTTAGGTATATTTAAAACTTTCCATTAAGAACTCATAAATCCAATAACAAATCCTTGTTCAAATGGATTTATTTGATCATTTTCAAGACTAAAATCTAGGCCATCTTCATCATATATATCCATTTCTTCTTTTTCTATATCAATTATCTTGATAATTACTCTTTGTTCGAATTTCATATTAATTCACCTCATTTTATTATTTTTAAGTATTTATTTCTAAGCATTTAAAAAACTATTAACATTAAAACAAGTTTTTTTGCTTAACATCATCATTTGTTGCTGAAATAAATGCTCAATTGTCTTATGTGTTACATCATTTGGTTGTATATTCTCATCTATCATTTTTATCACATCCTTTATTTCTATATAAAAAAAATATAGGCAAAGCATTAAGCAAGGGGTAGAGGGTGCTTTGCCGAATCCTAAAAAATACAAACAACAATAATATTATTATGATAGCCATCCTTTATAAGTCTCACGTCAACCTGACCAGTGACCAGTGAGAACATACTACAGAGCCCAGAACTAAAGAAAACAAGCATTTAAGGTCACTGGACACACTTCAAAAAGTGACCAGTGACAACACTAAAATAGCATAAAATTACATAAAATATTACCATATTTTACTATATTTTTTAAATTAAATCTACTTTCACATACTTATGACATCCATTGAATCAGAAAAGTCAATAAACATTATTAAACAAATAGCTACTAAAGATAATTCTATAACTTTTTATAATAATAAGTATAAAGAACATTACCATAGCACAACAGGTGCTAAAGAAGAAGTATTAAAAAAGTTTGTTAATCCATGTAAACATTTATTTAATAAAAACAAACTAAATGTTCTTGATATTTGCTTTGGTTTAGGTTATAATAGTGCAGGTTTAATTGATACTGTTTTAAATGTGAATCCTAATTGTAATATTAATATAATTGGATTAGAAAATGATATTAATATTTTGAATAAAATCAAAGATGTTAATATTGATTTTAGGAATTATAAGATTATTAAACAATTTAAAATAAACACATCAATAACACTTAATAATATCACACTAAAAATTATATTAGGTGATGCAAGACAAACAATAAAATCATTAAAAACAGAGTTTGACATTATATTACTAGATCCATTTTCACCTAAACAATGTCCTGAACTATGGACATTAGACTTTTTTAAAGAAATATTTAATAAAATGAATATAGGTGGTGTATTGACAACATATTCCTGCGCTAGGATTGTAAGATACAATCTAAAACAAGCAGGATTTATTGTTAAAGACGGACCCAAGGTTGAAAGAAGAGGACCAAGCACAATTGCTATTAAAAAATAAACCATATCCAAAAGATCCGTCTGTGATGTCAAGAATCAAAGATTCTTGATCATGCTCAGAAATGTTCCATTTCTGACACGTCTATGACAGCAATGACTTGTCATTGATGGCATGGCCAGATGTAGCTTTTGAGCAAAGCGAGAAAGCGGAATAAGATTTTTGGATAAAGATAAAAAAAAATAAACTAAAATGAATAATAACAAACAAATATTACAAAAATATCTAGAAATAGAATCATTATTACAAAAACTCTTTAATCAAGTTAATTTTTGCACAACACATTGCATAAATAAACCAATAAGTAAATTCTCTAAGTTTGCAAGAGGAGATATTGGTTGTTGTTTAGGTGAATTTTATAGATTCGCAGGCAAAGTTATGCCAAAAGAATTAGATATACTAAACAAATCAAGAACAGAAAAATATGGTAAACCACAAAATAATGAAGATCCAATTATGGGTTTTGAAAAACCATGTTCGTATCATACAAAAAAAGGTTGTATTTTAAAAGATCATAAAGGCATTGCATGCATTACCTATGTTTGCACACCTTACAAAGAACATCTTAAAAAGAAATATAATATTGATTATGATTATTATGAAGTCAGAGATTTTGTTGAAAGTGTGTTTATTGGTGAAGTTAATGAACATAAATTAGAAGAGTTTAAGAATAAAGTTAAAGTATGGATTCAGAATACTAAATAAAATAACTAATAATTCTAATCTTTCTTAATCAAACTCCATAACAAATAAATAACAACAAAACTAGTAACACCTGCTATAAACCAATATCCTGGATATTGTAAAAATGAATTTGTAATTGTTCCCAACACAGGAGGTGCAGCTTCAACAGCAGATTCCATTACTTGTGGTGCAGCATCCATTGCAACCTCAGAACTTTTTTCAACAGCAGCTTGCTTTACATTTGGTGAAACCATGTCAGTTGCTCCAAACAAACCCATCCTCATTGAACTAAACATTTGTATACCACCACCAACTACAACACTGATAAGTAAAGCAGGCATCAAACTACCTAACTTCTTAACTAATTTCTCACGAACAGAATCAGTTGACTTTGGTGATATAATTATGAATTTGTTTGCAAGTTTATAATGATTAACTTCTTTACCTTTAGAAGAATAATGAAATTCTTCAACTTCAACTAAACCTCCTTTTTCAAGATGTGTTAAATTGTAATGGACAGTTGATATTGGAATCTTAAGATCTTTAGAAATCTGCGTTTCAGTTGAATCATCAACTGTAGCTAAATAATCAAGAATCTTTCTGCAGCTAGGATTACTAATAACTTGAGCAAGTTGTTTTGCTTTTTCTTCTTTTAATGAAACCAGTAAAAATGTTTCTTTCTTTGATTTTTTAGCCATATAATAAGAAGTATAGTTTTCAGTATTTAAATAGGTTTTGATTACTTTAATTTGATTTGAAGTTATATACCATCAAACCATAGTTATATTTATATATTAAAGTAAATTTCATAACACAAAACAACTAATCTAGGGGTGTATATAAATGGAAGAAAAAGATATGAATAAAGAAATCAAAAACATTATGGATCAGCCAAAAAAAGAGCATGTGCATGAACATCCGCATAAACATCATAAACACCCACATAAACACCATAAACATAAGAAAAAAATGGATCTATGGAAAGTGTCAAGCATTGCATTCTTATTATTACTAATAATTTCTGTATTTTCAAATGGTTTTAGTGATTTTACTGGAATGTCAATAATGTCAGATAAACTAGAACTAACAGTTATCAGTGATAAAGAATGCCTAGATTGTAGTGCTGGTCAAACTGAAATATTAGGAATATTTACAGAAATGTTCACAGAATTAGACATCAAAGAACTTGATTATGAAGATAATGATGCACAAACATTAATCAAAGAATATAATCTAGAATTATTACCTGCATATATTTTTAATGAAAATATTAAAGAACAAGAAGAATGGAAAAGTAATGTAAATCTTCAATCTGCTTTTAAAGAAATTGAAGGTAATTTTGTTGCTATTGAAGATGCAGTTGGTGCAGAACATAATCCTTTAAAAGAAATCTGTGATAATGAAAAAGATGACAGAGACCAAGATGGTAAAATTGATTGTGAAGATGATGAATGTAAATTTGAATTAGCGTGTAATAAAGATGCATTAGTAGAATGTTCAGAACAATATGGAGCAAAAGAAGATACAATTATCTTTTATTATGCAAATACATGTGGTTGGTGTTCTAAGATGAAACCTGGTGTTACACAGCTTCAAGAAGAAGGTTATGATTTCAAATGGGTTGATTCAGCAAATGCAGAAGAATCACAAGTAATAAATGAATGTTTTAGAAAATACATGACTGGTGGTGGAGTACCACAATTCATATGTGTTAAAAACGGAAACATTAAATCAGGAGCTTTTGTTGATGCAGATAAAAACCTAGATGTTAGTTTAATGCAAAGTTGGGCTGATGCATGTTTAGCTAGTTAACTTTTTTATTTTATTTTTATTTTTTAAATTAAGAGGTGTTCATATGAAAACTTGTGTTAATAAAGATACAAACCTAGAACATTGCAATTGTAGTTATCCTGGATGCGAAAGAAAAGGCATATGTTGTGAATGTTTGCACTATCATAGAAGAAGAGGAGAATTACCAGCTTGTTTCTTTCCAGATAAAATTGAAAATACTTTTGATAGAAGCTTTGAAAAGTTTATAGAAATACACAAATAAATATGACTCAAGAACACCACCATACAAAAAAAAGAAAAATAAGAAAAAGTAGAATAATAACACCAATCATAATATTTCTATTAATTTTTAGCATTTATATCTTAACACAATCAAATGAAATCTCAGTAACAATAATAAAAAATAATGATTGTGAATTTTGTACAGATGTTCAACCAATAATAGATTTGATAAACCAATCAAAAGAAGTAAAAATAAATTATCTAAAACAATTGGATTATAAAGATCAAGAAGCGAAATCATTAATTAATAAATTAAGTATCAAAACAGTTCCAATAGTAATAATAGAAGGTAATGCTTTTACAAAAACAGACTTATTTAATGAACTTTCATCTGACCAAATACAAAAACAAGCTAATAAATTCTTAATTGGAAATATCAAACCACCTTTAACAGTAATAGAAACAGACGAAATAATAGGAACTGTGAATGTAGTATATTTAAAAGATAAAGAGTGTAAAGAATGTGCTGATTTAAACCATGCAATAAACAAATTTAAAGACATGAACATTTATATTAAAGAAGTAAAAGAAATAGACATTGATTCAAAGCAAGGAATGGATTTAATACAAAGACACAATATAAAGAATATTCCTACTTTGATTTTTGATACTGAATTAAAATATTATGAAGATATAAAAGATAATTGGAAACTTTATGGAACAATTGAAGATAATGGTTTTATGATTATGAGAAAAGTACTTGCTCCTTACAAAGAACTTGAAACTAATGAAATAAAAGGATTAATTAAAATCACATACATTACAGATAAAAAATGTACACAATGTTATGATCCTTTGATACATAAACAAGTAATATCTAGAATAATGCCTTATTATGATGATGAACAAACATTAGACATATCCAATAACAAAGCAAAAGAATTAATTAAAAAATATAATATAAAAACAATACCAACAATAATATTGTCAGAAGATATTAATGAATATCCTTTATTTGAAAGTTTATTTGGTAATGTGTTTGAAAAACAAATTGATAAAACTTATGTTTTTAAACAAAATCAAGATTTAAAAGATGTTAGTTATAAAAATTTAGAAAGTAATGAAATTATAATTAATTAAAGAGAAATTCCTTAAATTAAGAATGACACCAAATGAATTATTTCTAAGATTTGCACTACCTTGTTTAAAGTATTTAGAAATCCCTAAACCTTTCAAACAAGATATTAAAGATAAGTTTTTTTCAGGAGATTACCTTCCTCAATCACACCTAGAAGAGACATACCCAGTAGCATGCCACAGAATGAGTACAACTATGGGTAAAGATTGGTTTACTGTAAAAGAGATTTGGAGACATTATTTATTATGGCATAATAGGTTGGTAAAAGAAAGTGCAAAAGTTCCTGAAAATATATATTGGTGCCAAGTTAGGTTTGGTGAAGTTGAAAAAACTATTGGTAATAAAATCCAAGTATATTATCCATGCAGAGATTCTGATTTTGATTTAAGAAGTTTATTTCACAATGATTATAAAGTTAAAGTTGCAAAAAAAGATATAGTTGTTCTCCATGATAAACATATTATTGATTTGTATTCAAATGTTTTGAAATTGTTACATAAATAACTTTTAGTTTTGTTAGAAATCCTAGTTAAATTTATATAGATATAAAGATAAAATTAAATAATAACATAAAAAGGGGAAAATCATGCTAAACAACATACAAACATTTTTTTCAGTATTAGTACTAATATTCTTTATAGGTATGTTTATAACAACATACAAACATAAAAAAACATTAATTAATTTAGTACTAATAACAACAATCTCTTTAATACTAATTAACTTAAATCAATGGTATTTTACAGGGATAGGAATTCTATTTATTCTTTTTCCTTTATTTAATAAAAAAATAACACACAACAATCTAGCTATATTTTCAATGCTTGGTTCAATAATTGGTTCGTATTTTATTTTAGTTTTATACCAAAACATACAAATTCCAATATTAATGATAATCATTACAATTTCATTAATCATAATGTGTTTGTTAAGTGTATTAGGTATTTTAGAAAAAAACATAAAAAAATATCTTATAATCTCAAACTTAATTCAGTTTATATTTGTTATACTTGATTTGTCAGTTGCAAAAGCCACAGGTACAATAGGAAGCTTAGGTATAATCCAAATATTTAATTACACATTAGCAGGAACTCTTTTCTTCTTAACATTAATAATATTAAACAAAGAAAAATTAAACAAATTCAAAGATATACAAGGTTATTATTATAAAGATCATATAATAGGAATATTTGTAATCATTGCATGCATTTCATTAGCAGGACTTCCAGGTTTAAACATCTTTGTTAGTGAGTGGTTATTATTTGTTAAAGCATTCACAATTGATCCAGCAATAACCATAATTGGAATCTTTATTGCATTATTATTATTTATAATGTATTTCAAAGTAATTTATATCTTAATATCAAAATATAGTATTCATAAACAAAAATCTCATCTTTTACCTAAGATGTATGTGATTTTACTTGGTGTTTTGTGTTTAATATTTGGTATTATATTTAAATTACAATTTTATATTTTTGATAAAGTATTAGCATAATAAAGAAATTATAAAAATAAAAAAAGATGATAAAAAGAAAATCAGTTTACATTGGAGGAGAAACAGATTCACAAGATTTGATTATTCCAAAGTATTATGAGGATTTTTTTAAAGAATCTTTATTATTTTTTGTAACTGGTTTGATATTGTTATTATTGATATTATTATTTATTTAAAATGAAAAACACAATCAAAAAATCACCATGGATAAGTATATTTAATTGCAGCAGTTGTAATGGCTGTGACTTAGAATGTCTTGCATTACTAACACCAAAGTATGACATAGAAAGGTTTGGAATGGTATGGAAAACATCACCAAGACATGCAGATGTGTTGGTTGTTACAGGTATTGGTAATAAAACAGCTGCAAAAAGGTTAAAAACAATCTATGATCAAATGGCTCCAGTTAAAAAAGTAGTTGCAATTGGTAGCTGTGCAAACACTGGCGGAGTCTTTAGAACAAGTTATAATATGGGCAAAAAGATTGATGAAATCATAAAAGTTGACATTTATGTACCAGGATGCCCTCCAAGACCCGAAGCAATTATAAATGGCATTGCAAAAGCTATAGGTTTGTTAGGAAATAATACAAAAATAAAGAATAAATTAAAAAATAATCAAAACTAATAAATATAAATAAAAAAATTAGAATAAATAAAATAGAAAAATGAAACAAAAAATAACAACAATTGAAGAATTTTGGAAAGACATGCTAAATCTTAAAGAGTTTAGATTAATAGCAATAGTTGCAATTGATGAAGGTGGGTTCTTTAATGTTTTATATGAATTTGAAAGAAACAAAGAAGTATTTGAATTAAGAGTACAAGTTACAAAACAAAGACCAATATTACCTTCAATACATTTATTATTTCCTAATTCAGTATATTATGAATGTGAAATTCATGATTTTTTTGGAGTAGAGTTTGAAGATAATCATAGGCTTCATGATAAACTCTTTTTACCTGACGATTTCAAAGATAAACCTCCTTTGTTAAAAAAGTAATGATTAAAAAGATTTAATTAATAAAAAATAATGAAACTCCTGCCTGTAAGGCCAGCGAGTGCAATTTGAGCAAAGCTCAAATGCACATTTTAGCCTTGCTAAAATTGTGCCTAGCACATCGTAAGACGATCAGGACTTTCCAAGCGACAATACAACTTCATGGAAAGCACGAGCGAAGGAGTTTCATAAGAAAGAATAATGAAAATAAAAGGAAAACAAAAATGCATGACGCAGAAATACCAATAGGACCTCAAAGTCCAATAATGAAAGAACCGATTTGTATTCGGATTAACCTAGATGGTAATAAAATAAAAGATTCTTGGATAAAGATGGGTTACATACACAGAGGTATGGAAAAATTACTTGAAACAAAGAATATAAATCAAGCTTTGTATACTGTTGAACACATCTGTGGTATTTGTTCATTTGCACATTCAGGTTGTTTTACATTAGCTTTTGAAAAACTCTTAGACTTTAAAAAACAAGACAATGTTAAATTTATAAGAATGATCATAGCAGAACTTGAAAGAATACATTCTCATTTACTTTGGTTTGGTTATGCAATGCATGAAATTGGTTTTGAAACTTTATTCAATTATGCAATGCGTGAAAGGGAATATATTTTAGAATGTTTTGAAAAATTAACTGGTAATAGAGTTCATCATGGAATAAGTAAACTAAAAACTGTTAGATATAATATAAATTTTAAAGATAAAGAGTTTGTTATGGAAAGATTAAAAAAAATACAAGACCAAATGGATTTTTATATTAAAACAACAATTAATAACAAAATAATTCTTTCAAGGTTTGAAAATAATGGATTAATCAATAGAAACTTAGCTCAAAGATTTTGTTTAGTTGGACCTACTGCTCGTGCTTCTGGAATTAAAATGGATGTTCGTAAAGACGAACCATACGAAGCTTATGATTCTGTTGACTTTAATTTGATTACAGAAAAGAATGGTGATGCATTAGCACGAACATTAGTAAGATTAAGAGAAATTCTTGAAAGTATAAAAATAATTAAACAATGTTTTCATAGATTAAATGATAAACCAATACCTAAGTTTGAAAAAGATTTTCAATTAAAAGATAGTGAAACATATGCAAGAATTGAAGCACCACGTGGTGAAAATTTTCATTTTTATAAAATCAAAGATAACAAAATATTAAGAGCTAAGATTAGAACTCCAACATTTGCTTTTATTTCTGTTTTAACACAATTATTAAAAGATAAAGAGATAGGTGATGTTCCAGTTATAGTTTCATCTTTAGATCCTTGTTTTGGGTGTATGGAAAGGATGATTGTTGTAAAAGATAATAAAAAAGAGGTTTTAAAAGAAGATGAATTTAGATCTAGGTATTGCAAAACTTAGTGTTTTTATTTTAATACCTATATTTGCATTACTTTTTGAAGGTATTCGAAGGAAAGTTTTTGCACGAATGCAACATAGAATTGGTCCTCCTATTCATCAACCATTTTTAGATATAATAAAATTATTTCATAAGGGTAAGAGTGATGCACTTGGTCAAGAGAACCTATTTTTTAGAATTTCTCCTTATTTAGATTTTATAGTATGCTGGATTCTTTTTATACCAATTCTTGGAATTCTTGTTTTTGAATATGATTTTATTCTTCTTATCTATTTACTTGTACTTAGTGGAGGATTATCAATCTTAGCTGGACTTAGTTCAAATAATCCGTTTTCAATAATATCTTCTATTAGAGATATGATCTTAATGATATGTTATGAAATAATATTTGCAATTATTTTAATTATTATTATGATATTTACTAATTTAACAACACTTAGTCAGCTTAATACTATATTCTTAGCATACAAATTACCTTTAGCTTTGATTGGGTTCTTATACATAATGACTGCAATTATTAGAATAACACCTTTTGACACTGTATCAGCTCATACAGAAGTATTAGAAGGTGAAGAAACAGAGTTCAGTGGAAAAGGTTTAGCTTACCTATTATGGTCAGCTTATGTAAAAGATTTGTTTATGGCATATTTATTATTATTTTTATTTATAGGATATTTTCCATGGTATTATCTTTTCATGCTTTCTTTTGTAATAGCAATCATAATAGCTTTCATAAGAGCAACCACTTGTCGTTATAAAGTTACACAAACATTTCATAGATTAGTTTATGTTTTAGTTATTGTTATTGTAGAATTTGTTAGAATTAGGTTGGGGTTTGTGTGGTAAAATGGGAATAAATTGGGAATGTTTTAAACATATGTTTATGAAACCTTTTACTAAACTTTATCCTAAAGAAAAAGTAATTACTTATCCAAAAACAAGAGGTAGGATTAAGTTTGATTCTTCTAAATGTATTGGTGCAAAAGAATGTGTTAAGAATTGTCCAGCTTATGCAATTAAATACATTGGTAAAGGTAAACTAGAGTTTGACATGGGTAAGTGCATATTCTGTGGACTTTGTGTTGATATGTGTCCAACTGGTGCAATTAGTTTTGAAGGTAAGTTTGATTATGCTAGTAATAAGAAAGAGAAGTTGGTTGTTAAAAGTTAATTATTAACAAAAGTTTTAACCTTACCACAAACAACATCAAATTTATTTTGTAATTCTTCTGATAATGTTTCACCAACACCAATTTCTTTAGGCTGAACAGCAATTAACTTTATCTTAGAAAAAGACACAAACTTAGACAACATTGTTATTGGAATTGTATGTGTAGTTGTCACAGGTAGTGTTAATATGTTCTCATATTCAAATAATTTAACTTCACCAACAGATCCACTAAAGTCAACTGCATCAATAATATAGATAATGTCAGGCTTTAACTCAGCAATCTGATAAAAGAAGTTTTCTGGACTGATTTCAGCTCTTATGAACACAATATTATTATCATGTCCTTTACGATTCTCAATATTCTTTTTTAACACATCCTGTAGCTTATCAAGAACAAGATTACCAATATTATCATCTGATTTGATTGGATTACCTAGGCTGATAATTAACTTCATATCTCATAGATATATTGTTTAATTTATATATTTTATTGTGTTTTTGTGCTTTGTAGAAATCCTGTTACTGCCTACTGTTTATGTCGTGACTCAGGCTCATATTTCTATAAGTCTGAGTAGGCATGGCAGTAACGAACGTTAGTGAGTAAGGATTTAAACAAAACAGTTTTTACTCCTAATACAAGATTATAAAAGTTTAAATACAAAATAAAAATTAGAATTAATTATGAAAATCACTATTTCAGGTTTACCTGGTTCAGGAAAAAGTACAAATGCAAAACTTCTTGCAGAAAGATTAGGATATGATAGACATTCTAGTGGAGATTTTCAAAGAGCTCAGTTCAAAAAAATGGGTTATAGTTATGAAATTTATGAAGAAGTATATCAAAATCATCCAGAACTTGATTTTTTAGTTGATAGTATGATTATTGAATATGGCAAAGATCATGATGATTTTGTTTTTGATTCATGGATGGCTAGTTATTTTATACAAGAATCTTTTAAAGTATTTTTAAAAGCTGATCTTAATACAAGAGCTTTAAGAATTTTCAAAGATACAAGAAAAGAAAGACTTGATGTAGAAAAACAGGAAACATTTGAAAAAACAAGAAAAAAAATACAATTAAGAGATTATGAAAACAGAAGAAGATGGATAGAATTATATGATTTTGATTATGCAACAGAAGAATTTTATAATTTAGTGATTGATACAACTCATTTAACTAATGAACAAGTAATTGAAAAGATTATTAAAGGAGCTAAATTATGGCTTTCTGAGTTTAATAAAGCGTACGAGCACATTAACAACTTGCCCAATACTTAAATTAGAAGTATTCAAATACAAATCAAAGTTCTTTTTATCATAAATATCTACTTTGTAAACATTTTTGTATCTTTTTCTTTCTAAATTAGACCTTTGTTTGATTTCTTTTTTCACTTGATTAATTGATTTAAATGATTCTAATTTTCTTTTTGCTTTGAATATTCGTTTTGCAGCTTCATCTTGGCTAACATTTAAGAAAATCTTTATTGAATTAGGCAATATTTTGAATGTTGTTCTTCCATCAATTATTATATTACCTTTTTTTGCTAATTCAATTTGTTTTTTGTCTATTTGTTTGTCAATATTTCTATGTGTTTTAAGATATTTATTTAGTTCTATTATTCCCATATGTCTTTTCTTTGCATATTGTCTGTATAAAGTTCCTGCTGTAAAATGTCTAAGTTTTAGTTTCTTAGCTAAAGCTTTTGCCACTACTGATTTCCCAGATCCAGGTTTTCCTGTGATTGTTATTATCATATTATCATTTATGATATACTACTTTATTAATTTAACCGAAATATTAATAAATATATGACTAAAACTTATACTTATGACAAAAATAACTAAAAAACAAAACATTGGCGAAATAGTAAGTAAACATCCTAAAACAGTAGAAGTATTCCAAAAACATGGTTTACATTGTATTGGTTGTTTTGCATCTCATTTTGAAACCCTAGAACAAGGATGTAAAGCACATGGTATTGATGCTGATAAAATGGTTAAAGATTTGAATAAAGTTGTTGAAAACAAGAAATAACTACTTAATACAGATAAATTTATAAATACCCATTTAAAACCTATATACTATGTTCTATAAAACTGAAATACAAAGTCATATACGAGTACCTCCTGACCACTTTAAGTTAGGTAAAGAAGAAGCTGTTAGAAAGTGTATTAAAGGACAATTCGAAGGCTTTATTTCCAAAGATATAGGTATTGTTATAGATGTAGCTGAAGTTACAGAAGTCAAAGAAGGAGTTGTTATACCAGGAGATGGAGCAGCATATTATGAAACTGTATTCACATTATTCACATTTAAACCAGAAATAAAGGAAGTATTAATGGGAATTGTCAAAGATATAGCAGACTTTGGAGTTTTCATGAATATTGGCCCAATTGAAGGTATGATTCATGTATCACAAACAATGGATGATTATGTAAGCTTTTCAAAAGACAAAGTTTTAACAGGTAAAGAAAGCAAAAGATCATTAAAAGTTGGAGACAAATGTAAAGCAAGATTAATAGCTGCAAGTTTTAAAGACATAACAAATCCAAAAATAGGTTTAACAATGAGACAAGAAGGACTTGGTAAGTTTGAATGGTTAGAAGAACAACCAAAAAAAGCTGAGAAAAAAGTTGAACCTAAAAAAGAAGATAAAAAAAAGAAAAAGTAAATTAATATGATTGGAAATCTTGATTTACAATCTATGAATGAACGAAGTGAATGAATATGGCACAAAGAAAAATATGTAAAAAATGTAATATTTTTGTTGATGGTCCAACATGTCCAATTTGTAAAGGAAATCAATTTAGTACATCTTGGCGTGGAAGAATTTACATTGTAGATCCTAATAAATCATTAATTGCTCAAAAAATAGGTAAAACAGTAAAAGGAGAATATGCAATAAAAAAGAAATAAGGTAAATAAAATGAATATAACAATAACAAAACAAACAGAATCACCATTATTATCAAGAAAAAGAATAATCTCAGAAGTTTCATTTAAAGGTAAAACACCTTCAAGACTTGAGCTTAAGAAAGAATTAGCTAGTAAACTAAAAACAAAACAAGAACTAATTGAAATAAGACACATTTATGGTAAGTTTGGTGAAGAAAAAGCAAAATTAATTGCTCATGTTTATGAAGATGAAAAAGTAATGAAAGCTTTGGTTCATAAAAAGAAAGAAAAAGAAGTTAAAGAAGAAAAAAAGCCTGAAGCAGAAGCACCAAAAGCTGAAGTTAAAAAAGAAGAACCTAAGAAAGAAGAAAAGAAACCCGAAGTAAAGAAAGAGGACAAGAAGTAGGTGAATTTGTATGGGAAAGAAAAAAGCACATAAACCAGTTAAAAAAAAAGGAAAAATCAAAAGAAAACCAAAAAGAACTAGTGCAAAGTACAAGAATTATACTGTTTCTGGAAACAAAGTAGAAAAGAAAAATAGAGTTTGTCCAAAATGTGGGCCAGGAGTATTCATGTCAGAACATAAAACAAGAAAGACATGTGGTAAGTGTGGATATATGGAAGTTAGTAAGTAGTTTTTTGTTAATTTTTATTTATTTATTATTCATTACTTGTTCTTTATTTAATATATCACAACAATCTATATAAACAAACAAATTCTCACCAAAATATGCTCAAAGACTTCACACCAAGGTTATACCAGGAAACAATATTCTCAACATGTACAACTCACAACACATTAGTTGTGATTCCAACTGGTTTAGGTAAAACTGGCATTGCTATGATGTTAACAGATTTTAGATTAAATCAATATCCAGATAAAAAGATTTTAATGTTAGCACCAACAAAACCTTTAGTTGAACAACATTATAAAACATTTAAACAACATGTTAATGAACAAAATATTACAATGTTCACAGGATTTGTTAAGCCAGACAAAAGACAAGAACTATGGCAAGATGCTAAAATAATTATTTCTACACCACAAGGTTTAGAAAATGATATTATAAACAACAAAATAAACTTAAAAGAAGTATCTTTATTAATCATTGACGAAGCACACAGAGCAACTGGTAATTATTCTTATGTTTGGCTTGCAAAACAATATGATAAACTAGCAAGATTTCCAAGAATATTAGCATTGACTGCTTCTCCTGGTTCAAAACTAGAAAAAATCAAAGAAGTTTGTGATAATTTACTAATAGAAGAAGTAGAAATAAGAACAGATGAAGATCCAGATGTAAAACAATATGTACAAAAAGTAGACATAAAATGGGTAACTGTTCAATTACCAGAGGAGTTTAAAACTATTAAAAAGTTCTTAGAAAATTGTTTAAAAGATAAACTTACAGAAGTAAAAAATAATGGTTATATTGATTCATCACAAATTTCTAATTTAAGCAGAAGAGACTTATTAAAATTACAAGGAATATTGCAAGGCCAAGTAAGAACTGAAAGAACAATGGAATTATTTCAGTCTATTTCATTACTAGCACAAGCTATGAAAATTCACCATGCTTTAGAACTTATTGAATCACAAGGAATTAATGCATTATATCTATATATGAATGATTTAATGTCAAAAGCCAAAACAACAAAAGTTAAAGCTACTAAAAATTTAGTAAGAGATATTAACTTTAGATCTACTTTAATCAAAACTACAAAATTATATGAAAAAGGAATTGAACATCCAAAATTAAATGAGTTAATGAAGATTTTAAAACAACAAATAGAAAAAGACAAAAAGACAAAAATAATTGTTTTTAACCAATACAGAGATTGTGCTGTAAAAATTGTAAAAGAACTAGATGAATTAAATATAAAAAGTAAATTATTTGTTGGCCAAGCTAAAAAAAGAAACTCTGGTTTAACACAAAAAGAACAAATACAAATCTTAGACTCTTTTAGAAGAAATGAGTTTAATGTTTTAGTATCTTCAAGTGTTGGAGAAGAAGGACTTGATATTCCAAAAGTTGACCAAGTTATATTTTATGAACCTGTACCAAGTGCTATAAGATCTATTCAAAGAAGAGGTAGAACTGCTAGACATAAAGAAGGAGAAATAATAGTTTTGGTTACAGAAGGTACAAGAGATGTTGCATACAGATGGAGTGCTTTTCATAAAGAAAAAAAAATGTTTAGATCTTTAAAAGAATTAAGAAATAAATTCAAATTACAAAGACGAGAAACAACACTTAACAAATATATACCAAAAAAAGAAACTGAAGAAATAAAAATATTTGTAGATTATAGAGAAAAAGGTTCAGGAGTTATCAAAGAATTAATTGATAATGATGTAAATATTAGTCTTGACAAATTAAATATTGGAGACTTTATCCTTTCATCTAGAGTTTGTGTTGAATATAAAAAATCAGATGATTTTGTTAATTCAATTGTTGATGGAAGATTATTATTACAACTTAAAGAATTAAAAAGAAACTTTGAAATACCAATTATAATTATTGAAGGAGATCAAGATATTTATTCTGTAAGAAATATCAACCCAAATGCTATTAGAGGAATGTTAGCAACAATTTCAATTAGCTATGGAATTCCAATCTTATACACTAAGAATTACAAAGATACAGCAGCATTACTAAAAATGATTGCAAAAAGAGAACAAAACCAAACAAAAAAAGAGTTTAGTTTACATGGTGATAAAAAACCAATGACAATCAAAGAACAACAAGAGTATTTAATCAGTGCTTTGCCTGGCATTGGTGCGACTTTAGCAAAACCACTTCTCACCAAATTCAAAACAATAAAGAACATAATAAATGCACCAGAAGATGAACTAAAGAAAGTAGAATTAATTGGTAAAAAGAAAGCAAAGAAGATTAAGGATGTTGTTGATAAGGAGTATCAAGATTAAGTGTATGGTGTCTGTTAAGACAAGTGAGAACCCAGATTATTCGTCAGAATTCAAGGACTTTCCATGTGTAATTAATATACTTGGAAAGTGCGAACGAACCATACACTTAATATCAAGAGTAAGATTTATAAACATCAACTCCTAAAATAATAATATCATGAAAAAAAAGAGGTCACAGAAATTAGATTTTAGTAAAAGTATTCTTTTAAGTGATCTTCTTAACTTACATATTGAGCTTCACAAACAAGCTATTACAAAAACACATTATTTAATAGTAATCTCTGGTGTTATTCTAAGTTTTATTATTAATGAAATATTTCAAAAATCATTCTTAGAAGAAACAGTTTTGTTTAGATACGGAGTTATTATAATAATGGCTGGTACTATGCTTGCAATATTGTTTAGTCTAAGTGCAGCTGAATTAACTACAACAAAGAGCAGAAAAAGGATTAATTTATTTTACCACGCACACCAGACTGGTAAACTAGGTGAAAGAAATTATGAAAGACAGTTAAAAACTATGATGAAAAGTGATAATGCTATAATCGAAGAATATGCTCAAGAAGTCTTTGAATTAGAACAAGTCATTAAAAAACAGTTCGATGCTATTAAGTTCGGAACAATTCTATTGATTGGTTGCTGTGTTGTTGGTGGATTGATGATTTTAGTTAACTTCTTTTTATGATTCTAAAAAACAACAAAACATATATACTCCCAAACCCTACCAACACTCATGCCAATATCAAAATCAGAACTATTCCTATTTTACAAAAGAAAACTTATTCAACAAGCTATTGTAGAGCATTCTAAGAATAAAGAAGTAGTAGGTAGTTATGATAATAAAGGCTTTAGTAAAAGACCTGACATTATACAATATCCAGCAGAGATCTTAGAAGCAGTTAAACAAGGTATATCAAGTTTTCATTGTTCAGAAGAATTATGGAAAGATCCATTCCAATTATCATCAACATTAAACAGAAAACAATTAGATGAATTAAGAAAAGCATGGGACTTAGTATTAGACATTGATTGCCAAGAACTAGAATATTCTAAGATAGCAGCACTCTTACTAGTAGAAGCACTCAAATACCACAATATAAATGCAACAAGTATCAAATTCTCAGGAAATCATGGTTTTCACATAGGAATACCATTTGAATCATTTCCTAAAACAATGAATATTAAAGGAGAAATTATAGAAACAAGATTATTATTTCCTGAAACACCTAGACAAGTTGCCAAGTATCTTAAACATATGATTAAAGAACATTTAAAAAATAAAATCTTAGAATTTGACAAAAATATAGAAAACATTGCAAAGAGATTTAACAAAACAACAAAAGAAATAGGAGGTGATAATTTTGATCCATTCTTAGTACTAGAAGTAGATACAATCTTAATATCATCTAGACACTTATACAGAGCTCCATACTCATTTAATGAAAAATCAGGATTAGTATCAATACCTATTGACCCAAACAAGATATTAGAATTTAATAAACAACAAGCAATATCAAAGAATGTTATTGTTGATACAAATTTTAAGTTCTTAGACAGAGAAAAATGCAAAGAAAATGAAGCAAAGCAATTATTTATTCAAGCATATGACTTAGAAATGGAAGAAATTGAAAAACAAAAGTATAAACAAATACAAGATACAGAGAACAAGAAATATAAAAAAGATTTTGAAGTGTTCCAAGAAGCAGTACCTGAACAATACTTTCCACCGTGCATAAAAAAGATATTAGAAGGTTTAAGAGATGGTAAAAAAAGAGCTTTATTCATATTAATTAACTTTCTTAAAAGTGTTAATTGGCCATATGATGAAATAGAAGAAAGAATCAAACAATGGAATAAAGTTAATAAAGAAACATTAAAAGAAAATTATATTGTTGGTCAACTAAGATATCAAAAACATAACAAAGAAAAAATTCTTCCACCAAATTGTAAAAACATAATGTATTACAAAGACTTAGGTATATGTTTGCCAGATAACCTTTGTGCAAAAATAAAGAATCCTGTTAATTATGCAATCATTAAAACAAAGTCAGTTTCAAGGCAACAGAATCAACAAAGTGGTAGGAGAAAGGCCACAGAACAAGAAAAAGAACAAAGAAGAAAAATAAGGCAAGAAGAAAAAAAGTTCAAAGAAGAGATGCTAAAAAAGAATAAAAAAGACTAAAAAGACAACAAACCACTTAATTCAGTTAATATACCAATTCTATACAAAAAATCAGCAACCTTTATAAACAAAAGTCAGTTTTCAAACAAATAGTGGGAAAGTGTGTTTAAATCCTACATATAAATTATTAAACACACAACAGCTGTCTTTAAGCCTGAAAAAGCAAATTTTTCAGTACAGGAGATCAAAGTAAGTTCTTTCTGTCTGAAAATATGAAAATCAAGGCTAGTATGATGGGTTTAATGCTCATATAAAGCATTATTAAATCTAATGGGGTGAATTAAAGCTAAACCAAAAATACAATGCCAACAATTAGAAAACCTAGAGCAGGAAGTTTGCAATTTTGGCCTAGAAAAAGGGCTAAAAGACAATATGCTAGAGTAAGGTCTTACAAAAAATCAAAAGAACCAAAACTTTTAGGATTTCCAGGTTATAAGGTTGGTATGACACATATATTACACATTGACAACAGAAAAACATCATTAACAAAAGGTACAGAAATTAGTTGTCCTGTAACAATTATTGAGTGCCCAAACATCAAAATTGCTTCTATACGTTTTTACAAAAATTCTCTATCTGCTTATGGTTATAAACTTCTTGGTGAAGTATTTGCAGAAAAACTTGATAAAGAGCTAGGTAGAAAAATAGTCTTAGGTAAAAGCAAAAAAACAATAGAAGATTTCAAAAATTTCGACGAAATCAGAGTTAATGTTTATACACAACCAAAACTAACAGGTATTGGTAAAAAGAAACCAGAATTATTTGAACTAAGAATTGGTGGAAGTAAAGAAGAACAATTAAATTATGCAAAAGAAAATTTAGGTAAAGAAATCAAAGTTGCTGACATATTTAAACCAGGTCAACAAGTAGATTCACATTCTGTTACTAAAGGTAAAGGTTATCAAGGAGTTGTTAAAAGATTTGGTGTAGGTTTAAGAAGTCACAAATCAGAAAAAACAATAAGAGGTGCAGTAACAGCACCTGAAGGACTTGCAAGAATTAAATTTACAGCACCAATGGCAGGAAGAATGGGTTTTCATTTAAGAACAGAATTTAATAAATGGTTAATGAAAATATCTGATAAAGCTGAAGAAATTAATCCAAAAGGTGGATTTATACATTATGGTCTTGTAAAAACTAACTTTATTTTATTAAGAGGATCACTACCTGGACCTAAAAAAAGAATGATAATTTTAACAGATCCTATGAGAGCTAATAAATTAATACCAAATAGTGCTCCAGATATTACTCATATAAGTTTAGAATCTCAACAAGGAAGGTAACGCAAAACTTATAAATGAGTTTTGCGAGATTAAAAATTCAAAAGAATTTTTAATAAATTTAAACAATGAAATTAAACATAATTAACAAACAAAATAAAGAAACAGGAACAATAGATTTACCTAGTCAATTTAATGAAAAAGTAAGAACAGATTTAATCAAAAGAGCAGTTTTAGTAATACAAAGTCATAATTATCAACCATATGGTGCTGATCCAAGAGCAGGTAAAAAGTCTTCAGCAAAATTAAGTAGAAGAAGAAGAAAATATAGAGGATCATATGGACATGGAATATCAAGAGTTCCTAGAAAAATTGTTTCAAGAAGAGGAACAAGATTTAATTGGATAGGTGCATTTGCTCCAGGAACAGTTGGTGGAAGAAGAGCACACCCTCCCAAAGCAGACAAGATAATTTCTAAAAAAATCAATAAAAAAGAAAATAGAAAAGCAATTAGAAGTGCACTTGCTGCTGTTATTGATAAAATCACTGTTAAGAAAAGAGGACACAAAGTTCCTGAAAATTACCCTTTCATTATAGATAATGAATTTGAAAAATTAAACAAAACAAAAGATGTAAAAACTGCTTTAATAGCAATTGGACTTAAAGACGAACTAAAAAGAAGTAGTGTTAAGAAAATAAGAGCAGGTAGAGGAAAAATGAGAGGAAGAAAATATAGAAGAAAAAAAGGACCTTTAGTTGTTGTAAGTGACAATTGTGAACTTATTAAAAGTGCTAAGAACATACCTGGCATAGATATTGTAAAAATCAAAAATGTTAATGCAGAATTACTAGCACCTGGGTGTGATGTAGGAAGATTAACATTATTCACACAAAAAGCTATTGAAAAATTAGGTAAAGATAAATTATTTATGTAATTATATAATATGAAAGATTAAAACATGGCAAAAAAACAAGAAACTAAAACAGAGAAAAAAGTTAAAGAACAAGAGAAAAAGATAGTTAAAAAAGTAGAAGATAAACCTACAAAACAAGTGGAAACAAAGAAAGAAATTAAACAATTCAATGATCCTTATAAAATCGTTATGTACCCAGTATCAACTGAAAAATCAATCAGATTGATGGAATCTGAAAATAAATTAATATTTAGAGTATCATTAAAGTCTAAAAAAAGTGAAATAAAAAAAGCAATTGAAGACTTATTCAAAGTAAAAATAATTAATATTAAAACATTAATCACACAAAAAGGTCACAAAAGAGCTTATATTAAGTTCAGTGATGAAACACCAGCAATTGACATAGCAACTCAATTAGGTATGATGTAGGTAAATAAAATATGGGAAAAAGACTAATACAACAAGCACGTGGAAAAGGTGGACCAACATACAGAGCACCAAGTTTTAAGTATGAAGGTAGAGCTAAATTCAATGCAGTTGATAAAGAAATAAAAAAAGGAATTATAACAGATATAATACATTGTAGAGGCCATTCTGCTCCTTTAATTGAAATTAAATTTGATAATAATGAAAGATGTTTAATGATTGCTCCTGAAGGTATTAGAGTTGGAGACGAAATCTTTTCAGGAGATGGTATTGATAAAGCCAAAAAAGGATATATAATGCCTTTAAAAAACGTTCCTGAAGGTGCATTAATATTTAATATTGAATCTCAACCAGGTGATGGTGGAAAATTTGTTAGATCATCTGGATCATTTGCAAAAGTACTAACAAAAACAAGTAAATTCGTTATTGTTCAATTTCCATCAAAAAAACAAAAAAAATTCAATCCAAACTGCAGAGTTTGTATTGGAAACATTGCAGGTGGTGGAAGAGTTGAAAAACCTATATTAAAAGCAGGAATAAAATATTTTAAAATGAAAGCAAAGAACAAGTTATGGCCAAAAGTATCTGGTGGAGCTCAGAATGCTGTAGATCATCCATTTGGTAATGCTCGTTCATCTAGAAAATCAAAAGCACGTCCTGCACCAAGAAATGCTCCTCCTGGTAGAAAAGTAGGTATGATTGCTGCAAGAAGAACAGGTAAGAAAAAGAGAAAAAAATAAATTAATTTGGTGAAAATATATGGCAAAAAAAAAAATCATGGTTAAAGGAATTCCAGAAGAAGAATTAAAAAAGTATAGTATAGAACAATTCATAGGTATAGCTAATGCAAGAGCAAGAAGAAGCCTGAAAAGAGGTTTTACACCCTTACAAAAACAATTCCTTAACAAAATTAACAAAGGAGCAAAGAATATTAAAACACATTGTACAGATATCATAATCATTCCAAAAATGATAGATATGACAATAAGAGTGTATAATGGTAAAGAATTTATCCCTGTTACAATTCAATCAGAAATGGTTGGACATTACTTAGGAGAATTTGTACAAACAAGAAAAAAAGTATCACACAGTGCACCTGGTATTGGAGCTACAAGGTCCAGTGCAAGTGTTAGTGTAAGGTAAAGAAAAAAATAAAACAAAATGGGAAAACACAAATATTCATCAAAAACAGAAAATGAACATACTGCAAGAGCAGTTGGAAGAGATTTAAATATATCTGTAAAACATTCTGTTATGGTGTGTAACCAATTAAGAAATAAAAACTTGCTTAAATCAAAAGAACTATTAAAAAGAGTTCTGGATAAAAAACAAGCAATACCTTATACAAGATTTAATTTTGATAGAGGCCATAAAAAGAAAATTGGACCTGGACGTTATCCAGTAAAAACAGTTAAAGCTATTTTAAGAATATTGGACAATGTTGAATCAAATGCTCAAGCAAAGGGACTTAACAGTTCATTATTAAAAATTATACATGTAAATGCACATAAAGCATCAACACCACGAAGACATGGTAGAAAAGGTGGAGTTAGTTCAAAAAGATCACATGTTGAAATTATTGTTGAAGAAACTGCTGATGAAAAAAAACAAGATAAAAATAAAAATAAGAAACAATCACAAAAAGAAACAAAAGAAGACAAAAAAAATAAAGATATAAAAAAACCTGAACAAAAAAAAGTTAAAGAAAATAAAAAAGAGAAAGAAAAAGGTAAACAAATATGATAGAAAGAAAAATACTTAAAGAAAATATGAAAGAGTTTGAAATTGAAGAATTAGTTACTAAAAAAACTAAAGGAGTTGGACATTCAAAAACAAAAGTTCAAAGAACACCTCTGGGAGATAAAATAGTTATTCATGCTTCAAGACCTGGATTAGTTGTAGGAAGAAAAGGGTCTAATATTATTAAAATGACTAAATTATTAAAAGACAAATTTAAATTAGATAATCCACAAATTGAAATTAGTGAAGTTGAAAATCCTAACTTAGATGCAAATATAATTGCTGAAAGAATAGCTAACTCTTTAGAAAGATTTGGAGCAGCAAGATTCAAAGGTGTTGGTCATAAAGCAATGTCAGATGTAATGAGAGCAGGAGCATTAGGTGTTGAAATTATCATTGGAGGACGTGGTGTTCCTGGTGAAAGAGCAAAGTCATGGAGATTTTATAATGGTTATTTAAAAAAATGTGGAAATGTTGCAGTAGTTGGTGTTAAAAAAGCACATGTAACTGCAAATTTAAAAACAGGAACTATCGGTGTAAAAGTAAGAATAATGCCACCAGATGTTCAATTACCAGATAAAATTATAACTTTAGAAGAAAAGGAAAAAATAGAAGCAGAAAATAAATTAAAAGAAGATAAAGCAAAGAAAGCAGAAGAAAGTAAAAAAGAAATTGCAGAAGAAAAAAAGAAAGAAGAGAATAAAACAGAAACAAAAACAGAAGATACAAAAGAAATAAAGAAAGTAAAATCAAAATCTAAAGATTCCAAGAATAAAAATGGAAAAAAAGAATCAAAATAAAATAAAAACTAAAAGGAATAAATAAATATGGCAAAAATTAAAGCAAAAGAATTAGAAAAAATGGGTTTAAATGAATTAAGTTCAAAACTATTTGAATTAAAAAAAGAATTAATGAAAGAAAACACACAAATTGCTATAGGAACTGTTCCAAAAAGTCCTGGAAATGTAAAAACTATTAAAAAAAATATCGCATTCATAACTGGATTAATTAAAGAAAAAATGAGGAGGGATCAATGACTGAAGTATGCACACAATGTGGGTTACCAAAAGAACTTTGTGTTTGTGAAACCATTGCAAAAGAAAACCAATTAATTATTATTAAAATAGTAAAAAAGAAATTTGGTAAAAAGTATACAATTATTGAAGGAATCAATGACAAAGATATCAATTTGAAAGATATCACAAAAAAATTAAAAAATAAATTGGCATGCGGTGGAACAAATAAAGAAGGAACAATTGAATTACAAGGAGATCACAAACAAAAAGTCAAAAATATTTTAATTGAAATTGGATTCGCCACTGAAACAATCAATATCAAATGAACAAAATGTTTCAAAGAAAAAAAGATGTACTAAAGCACGAATTAATAGGATTAAGTGCTGAAGTAGTTGAATCAAAAAATAAAAACAACCTTGGAATAAAAGGTAAGATAATAGACGAAACAAAACACACATTGGTTATATCACAAAAACAAACAAAAAAAAGATTAATGAAGAAAAATATTACAATCAAAATTAAAATCAATAACAAAATTTACAAAATTAATTGTAAAACAATACAAAAGAGACCCGAAGAAAGATTAAAACTACGGTGAAAAAACATGATGAAAAAAAAAACAAACAAAACAGAATGTAATGACAAGAATTGTCCTATTCATGGTAATTTAAAAACTAAAAAGAAAACATTTACAGGAACAATAATCAATAACAAAATGCAGAAAAGTGCAACAATTGCCTTTGAAAGAATAATTAAATATCCTAAATATGAAAGATATGGTAAAAAAAGAACAAAAATCAAAGTTCATAATCCACCATGTATTAATGCAAAAATAGGAGAATTAGTTGAAGTAATAGAATGTAAACCATTAAGTAAAACTATTAACTTTGTTATAATCAAAAAAGTTGGAAAAGGAGAAGTTTTCCATGAAAGAAATGAAGATATTGTTGATCAAGAAAATAAAAAAGAAGAAAAAAGAAATCTGAAAAAAGAAACCAACAAAAATGAGGAAACTAAAGAATGAGAGCAATAAAATCAAAAGTAACACGTGGAATTCCAGTTGGTACAGTTATGGAAACATGTGACAATTCAGGAGCTAAAATGATTAGAGTTTTTGATGTAAAAAGACATAAAACAGTAAAAGGTAGAAGATCTGCTGGAGGAGTTGGAGATTTAGTAGTTGCGTCTGTAATCAAAGGTAAACCAGGAATGAAAAAAGAAGTAGTTTTCGCAATAATTGTCAGACAAAGAAAAGAATATAGAAGACCAAATGGAACAAGAATAAAATTCGAAGATAATTCAGCAGTTATATTAAAAGATGAAAAAGGAAATCCAAAAGGAACAATTTTCAAAGGACCTATTGCAAAAGAAGCATGTGAAAGATGGCCTGGAATTGCAAAAGTTGCGAGGATAATTGTATAATGAGAAAAAAACTATCAGATAAATTTAGTAAAGCATGGAAATCAAGTACAAAAGCAGCTAAACAAAGGAAATATAGAGCAAATGCTCCATTACATATCAAACATAAATTTATGAGTGTTCATCTTTCAAAAGAACTTAAAGAAAAATTTAATACAAGATCACTTACACCAAAAAAAGGTGATAAAATAAAAGTTGTTAGGGGAAGTAATAAAGGAAAAATTGGAAAAATCAACACAATAAACCTAAAGAAATCAAAAATATTTGTTGAAGGTGTTGAAGTAGTTAAAAAAGATGGAAACAAAGCTTTAATTCCTATAGATCCTTCAAATGTTGTATTAATAGAGTATGATACAGGCGATAAAATGAGAAAAAAAATAATTGAAAGAAAAAAGAAAAATAAAAAGGAGCAAAAATAATATGACAAAATCACATTTAAAAAGATTGGCAGCACCAAAGTCTTGGCCAATTAAAAAGAAAGAACAAAAATTCATAATGAGACCTAAACCAGGATCTCATCCTTTACATTTAGGTTTACCTTTAGGATTAGTATTGAGAAATCTTATAGAAAATGTTAAAACAAGTAAAGAACAAAAATATTTATTACAAAACAAAGAAGTTTTCATCAATAATAGATTAATTAGAGATCCTAAATTAATGGTGGGATTTATGGATACAGTTTCAATTCCACTTATAGAAAAATATTATAGAATTTTAATTAATAAAAAGGGTAAAATTTGTTTAGTAGAAACTAATACAAATGATGCAAAAATTAAATTATGTAAAATTAAGTCTAAAAATGTTGTAAAAAAAGGATTAATACAACTTAATTTTTCAAATGGAGAAAATATTTTAGTAAATAAAAAAGATTACAAAATAGGAGATGTTGTTGTAATTAATACTACTACTAATAAAATAACAGATTCATTCAAATTAGAAAAAGATTCATTAGTTTATATTATGGAAGGCCAAAAAGTTGGAGAAGTTGGAAAAATTGAAAAATTTGAAGGTGGTCAAGTAATTATAAACTTAAAAAATAAAAAAAGTATCACAACATCAAAACAATATATTTTTGTAATAGGTAAAGATAAACCAGCAATAATGTTACCAACAAAATAAACAGAAAAAAACAGAAGATAAAATATGACAAATATAATGAAGACAATAAAAATTGAAAAAATCACCTTAAATATAGGTGCTGGTAAAGATCAAAATAAATTAAATAAAGGTATTAAACTAATTAAAAATATTACTGGAATTAATCCAATTAAAACTATAACTAATAAGAGAATTCCTGCATGGAATTTAAGACCAGGATTACCTATAGGATGTAAATTAACACTTAGAGGTAAAAAAGCAAAAGAAGTATTAAAACAATTATTTGGAGCAAAAAGTAACGAAATAAAAGCAGGACAATTTGATGAAAATGGTAACCTCTCATTTGGAATTCATGAATATATAGATATTCCAGGTATAAAATATGATCCTGAAATAGGTATTATTGGTTTACAAGTTTGTATAACCTTAAAAAGACCAGGATACAGAGTTAACAAAAGAAAAATCATGAAAAGAAAAATTAACAATAAACATAAAATTACAAAACAAGAAGCAATAGATTTTATAAAAAAAGAATATAATGTTAAGGTTGAAGGTGAATAAAATGACATATAGCGATTATAAAAAAGTGTTTAAACAATTGAAAGTTAAACCTCATAAACTTGCAAAATACAAAAAACATAATGCACCAAAAGAAAGAAAATGTGGAATTAGAACAAAAACATGCAGAAGGTGTGGAAGAATCAGAGGACATATTGACAAATATGGCTTAGATGTATGTAGGCAATGTTTTAGAGAAATAGCTAAAAATATAGGATTTAAAAAATATAACTAAATAAATGGATAAGAATAAACATAAATGGTGAAAAAATATGAGTTCAAATGATATACTGGCAAACGCATTATCAAAAATAGATAATAGTATAATAACTAAAAAAGAAACATGTACAATAGGCCCTGTTTCAAAGTTAATTAAAGATATACTTGAAATAATGAAATTTAATCATTATATTGGTGAAATTGAAGAATTAACTAAACAAAAAGGAACTATTTTAAAAATTAATTTAATAGGTGGTTTAAATAAATGTGGAGTTATTAAACCAAGATACCCTGTTAAAACTGATAATTTTGAAAAATTCGAAAAAAGATACCTTCCATCAAGAGGTTTTGGATATTTAATAGTATCAACTTCAGAAGGTATTATGACACATGAACAAGCAATTAAAAAGAATCTAGGAGGAAAATTAATTGCATATTTTTACTAAAATAATATAATATAAAAATAACAAAAAATAAACAATGAAAAATAAAAATTATCAAGAAACATTGGAAATTCCAGAAGGAATGGAAGTTAAAATAGATAAGTATATAGTAAATATAAAAGGTCCAAAAGGAGAAGTAAAAAAAGAACTAAAAAATAAACAAGTAATAGTAGAAACTAAAGATAACAAAATCATAATTAAAACACCTTTAATGACAAAAAGAGAGAAAAAAATAATTTATACATTCAAAGCACATTTAAAGAACATGATAAAAGGTGTACAAGAGAAATTTGTATATAAACTAAAAATATGTTCAGGTCACTTTCCTATGAATGTTTCAATCAATAATAAACAAATTATGGTTAAAAATTTTTTAGGTGAAAAGGTTCCAAGAGTACTAAAGATTAAAGAAGGAGCAGAAGTAAAAATGGATGGTGATATGATCACTATTAAAAGTTGTAGTAAAGAAATAGCAGGACAAATTGCTGCTGATTTAGAAATACTTACATCAATTAAAAATAGAGATAATAGAATCTATCAAGATGGAATATATATTATAAACAAAGCAGGAAAATCAATGGATCAAAATTAAAATGAAAAATAAAGAAGAATTATTAAAACTAAGAAAAAAAATAAAGAAAAGAAAACCAAAGTTTATTAGACAAGATGCTCATAAGAAAAAAAGAGTAGGTAATAAATGGAGAAAACCTAAAGGGTTACATTCAAAAATTAGATTAAGCAAAAAAGGATATAGAAAAAAAGTAACATCTGGTTATGGATCACCAAAATTAATCAAAGGTTATGATAAATCAGGATTAATACCTATTATGATTTCAAATATTCAAAAATTAAATACTATAGATGCTAAAATCCAAGGAATAATTATTAAAAGTGGAGTTGGAATTAAAAAAAAGGTAGCTATAATTAAAAAATGTAAAGAATTAAGCATTAAAATAATAAATCTAAAAAATCCTGACAAATTTGTATCAAATGTTGAAGATAAAATGAATAAAAGAAAGGAAAAGAAAGAAAAAGTTAAAAAACAAAAAGATCAAAAGAAAAAAGATAGAGAAAAGTTCGCAAAAGAAAAACAAGAAAAGGAAAAAGAAAATAAAACAGATACTACAAAAAAAGGAAGTACAGAAGATTTAGCAGAAAAAATTGAAAAAGAAGAAGAAACAAAAAAGAAAGCAAAACAAGAAAAAGATAAAATATTAACAAAAAAACAATAAATGTGTATAAAAGGTAATATAGAACATGAAAATAAAATCACAAAAAAGATTGGCAGCACAAATAGCAAAAGCATCTAAAAAAAGAGTTAAGTTAGATTATACTAAATTAGAAGAAATAAAAGAATCAATTACAAAATCTGATATTCGTAATTTAATCAAAGATAAAGTAATAGTAATAAAACAAAAAAAAGGAGTTTCCAGAGTAAGAGCTAAAAAAATTCAAGCACAAAAAAGAAAAGGAAGAAGAAAGGGTCCTGGAAAAAAGAAATCAAAAATTAATGCAAGAATTAGTAAGAAAAGAAGGTGGATTAATAAAATAAGAGCTCAAAGAAACTTTTTAAAGAAATTAAAAGAAACAAAAAATATTAATAATGAAAATTATAGAATACTTTATTTAAAATCAAAAGGAGGATTTTTTAGAAATATAAGACACATTAAAGTATATATCCAAGAACATGATTTAGTTCAAAAGAAATGATTAAAAAATGGCAAAAAAAAGAATAAATTACAAAAGAAAAAGATTAGGAAGAACAAATTACAAAAAACGTTTAAGTATTTTAAAATCCTTAAAAAATAGACTTGTAATTAGAAAATCATTAAACAACATTACTGTTCAAATCATACAATATGATAAAAATGGAGATAAAATCTTAGCAAGTTCACATTCAAGTGAAATAAAAAAACAAGGATGGAAATTTCATACAGGGAATGTGCCTAGTGCATATTTAACAGGTTTCCTTTTAGGTATTAAAGCAAAAAATAAAGGCCTAAAAGAAGCAATTATGGATATAGGATTCAATTCTTCAACAAAAGGTTCAAGAATTTATGCATCATTAAAAGGTGTAACAGATGCAGGTATAAAAATAAGTCATTCAAAAGAAATATTACCAGATGATAAAAGAATTAAAGGTGAACACATAAAAATTTTCTTTGAATCAATAAAAAAAGATACAAAAAACACTTTATTTAATAATTATAAAAAAGATAATGTAAATGTTTCAGACATAGAAAAAGAAATTGAAGATATCAAAAATAAGATTGAAAAAAATGTTAAATAATATTAAATATGAAATTAAATGAATCAGGTTGAAAAAATGCAAGAAAAGAAAAAAAAAATAAAAGAAAAGGAAATAAAAAAGATGCCAGAAGATAAAGTTGACATCAAAACTGAAGATATTACAATAGATAAAGTAGCTGATGTTTCAGAATCAGAAATAGAAGAAATTGATAAAGAAGCAGAAGGAATAAAAGCAAGAAAATTAAAAATTGAAGAATTTAATAAAGAAGGCTGGGTTCCAAAAACAGAATTAGGAAGATTAGTTAAAAAAGGAGAAATTACAAGTATAGATTACATATTAAATAATGGTTTAAAAATCTTAGAATCTGAAATTGTAGACATCCTTATTCCAGACTTACAATCAGAATTATTATTAATTGGTCAAGCAAAAGGTAAATTTGGTGGTGGCCAAAGAAGAGTTTTTAGACAAACACAAAAGAAAACAAAAGATGGAAATAAACCAAAGTTCTCAACAGTAGCTGTTGTTGGTAATAATAAAGGTTATATAGGTATAGGATTTGGAAAGTCTAAAGATACTGTTCCTGCAAGAGAAAAAGCATTCAGAAAAGCTAAATTAAATATATTCAAAATAAGAAGTGGATGCGGTTCATGGGAATGTAGTTGTGAAGAACACCACTCAATACCATTTAAAGTTTCAGGTAAATGTAGTAGCACAGGTTTAACATTAATTCCTGCTTCAAAAGGAACAGGCCTAAAAATTGAAAAAGAATGTGCAAAAGTACTAAAAATGGCTGGAATCACTGATATATGGTGTGAAAAAAAAGGAATGACAAAAACAAAAATCAATTTAATAAAAGCATGTATTAAAGCTTTACAACAACTTAACAAAGTTATGATTAAACCAAAACATATAGAATCATTAAAAATCCATGAGGGAAGTAATGAATGACAGAAAAAACCAAATCCAATATTAAAATGTCTAAAACTAAAGATAATGCTAAAATAGCAATCATCTTAGTTAGAGGATTTATTGGTATTAAAAAAGGAATTAAAGATACATTACATATGTTAAGATTATATAAAAAATATAGTTGTGTAATTGTTAATAACAATCCAAGTACTATGGGAATGATAATTAAATGTAAAGATTATATTACTTATGGTGAAATTGATGATCAAACTTACAAATCCTTAGTTGAAAAACGTGGAGAACAATACCATGGAAGATTAGAAGATACAAGGGGAAAAATTAAATATAATAAATTTATAGAAGTTGATAACAAAAAACTAAAACCTTATTTCAGATTAAGTCCTCCAAAAGGTGGATTTGAAAGAAAAGGTACAAAAAGTCCATACACAATGGGTGGAGTTTTAGGTTATCGTGCTAATAAGATTAATGATCTTATCAAAAAGATGTTATAAAAATTAAAAATAAGAAAAATAAAAATGTCAATCAATAAAAGAAAAAAAAATAGCAGACAACGTGGGTCAAAAACTCATGGTTGGGGAAGTATGAAGAAACACAGAGGAGCCGGAAGTAGAGGTGGAAGAGGAAAAGCAGGTTCTGGTAAAAGAGGAGATCAGAAAAAAACACAATATTGGGGTTTAACAATTAGTTCATTAAGAGGAATTAAGAAAAAATCACCAAAGAAAAACATAATTAATGTTCAAACAATAGAATCTAAGCTTGACAAATGGTTAGCTTCTAAAAAGATTGAAAAAAAGAATGATACTTATATTATTAATCTTGACAAACTAGGTTATGGTAAATTGTTAAGTAAAAATTTAATAAAATCTAAATTAGATATTACAGTTAAAGAATGTTCAAAAAAAGTTAAAGAAAAAATTGAAAAAGCTGGTGGTAAAGTTAATATATTACCAAAAAAAGAAAGATACCAACCAAAACAAAAAGATACAACACAAGATAAGAAAAAAATAGAAGAAAAAACAAAAGATAAACCAGAAAAAACAGAAAAAGAAGAAAAACAATCAAAATCACAACCTAAAACACAAAACAAAAAAAAAGAAAAATAGAATCTAAAATAATAGTAGGCGACTACAAAATATAAAAAATGGCATTTTACGACGCAATTTTAAACAATCTACCTGAAGTTCAGGGACCTCAACAGAAAAGACTTTCTTTTAAAGAAAAACTCAAATGGACTTTAATGGTTTTAGTATTATATTTCATTATGGGTGCTATACCTTTATTCGGTATAGGACAATTTGTAAAAGAACAGTTTGAATTTATATCAATCATTCTTGGTGCAAAATTTGGAAGTATAATTTCATTAGGTATTGGACCTATTGTTACAGGTTCGATCATATTACAATTATTACAAGGTTCTGGTTTAGTTAAATTTGACACTTCTAGTACAGAAGGAAGAAAAAGATACCAAGGAGTACAAAAATTAACATCATTCTTTTTTGTAATATTTGAAGCTTTTATTTATGTTTATATGAACGCATTACCTCCAGAAGTTGGCATTTCTCCATTAGTAATTGTATTTCAATTAATATTAGGTGGAATTATGATTATGTTTTTAGATGAAGTAGTTACCAAATGGGGTTTTGGTCATGGTATTAGTTTATTTATTGCAGCAGGAGTTTCAGAAGAAATTTTTATTAGAGGTTTTTCATGGTTTCATGTAATTGGTCCTGGTGGACAAAAAGGTGAAGAATTTATTGGAGCATTACCTGAACTAATAAGAGTTTTACCATTAGGTGATACAACCACAGTAGGACTTAAGATAGCTGCTATACTTGGTACAATTATTGTATTTGCAATGGCAGTTTATGGTCAAGCAATGAAAATAGAAATTCCATTGAGTTTTGGTAGAATACGTGGTCATGGAATAAGATGGCCTTTAGCTTTTATTTATACAAGTAATATTCCAGTTATTCTTGTTGCTGCTTTATTAGCCAATGTTCAATTACTTGCCAGATTTTTCCAAAATTGGACACAAAATAGTACAGGTATAATGTTATTTATTTCAGAACACATCATTGGCCGTTATCAAGGTACAAATCCAGCATCAGGACTTGTAAAATGGGTATCAATCCCTGGTGGAAGAATGGGTTTGATTGGAGAAATTATTACTAATGGTTTTGCAGGTGTTCCTGGAACACATTATCTTCAAGCTTTAACTTATATGATTTTTATGATTATTGGTTCAGTTATCTTTGCAATCTTTTGGGTACAAACATCTGGTATGGATGCTAAAAGTCAAGCAAAACAAATTATGGACTCAGGTTTACAAATGCCTGGCTTTAGAAGAGATCCAAGAGTATTAGAATATATTTTAAACAGATATATTTGGCCACTAACGATTATGGGTGGAATAACTGTTGGATTCTTAGCTTCATTTGCAGATTTAGCAGGAGCTCTATCAAGAGGTACAGGTATTTTATTAGCAGTTATGATTATTTACAAATTATATGAAGAAGTTGCTAAGCAACATATGATGGATATGCATCCGGCTATGAGGAGGTTTATGGAATGAACCTTAATAATAATAATAATATACAAAGGAGAATAATGGAATAATGCCAATTGAAACATCAATCTTAGACTCAATATTAAACCCTTTACTAAAACTAGATCCTTTAGTTGCTATTATTTTAATTTCTGTTATTTTATCAACAATTGTTACTATTCTTTACAAATATCTTACTGACCAAACTTTAATGAAAAGTTTAAGAGATCAGTTAAAAGTTTATCAACAACAAATGAAAGAGAATAGACAAAATCCAGAAAAAATGATGGAAATCCAAAAAAAATCAATGGAAGTTAACATGAAATATATGATGCAATCATTTAAACCAATGATTTTTACTTTTATACCAATTATTTTAATCTTTGGATGGCTAAATGCACACCTTGCATTTGAACCAATTACAGCAGGTGAAGAGTTTTTAACTACAATTGAATTTAAAGATATAACAGGCAGTGCAACTATTATAGTTCCTGAAGATTTACAAGTAATAAGTGAAAATGAACAACAAATAAACACAGTTACAGATGAAGGTTGGTTATGGGATTCAGAAAAGTCTGTGGCCACCTGGAACCTAAAATCAGATCAAGAAGGTGAATACCTTATTGAATATAAATATAATGATAAAACATACAAAAAAGATGTTGTTGTTACAAGCGAAAGAAAGTATGCTGAAACAATAAAACAAGTGAATGATGATAATGTAAAAACTATCACAATTGAAAATGAAAAAATGAAGCCTCTTAAATTTAATGGATTAAGGTTGGGGTGGCTTGCAACATATATCATATTTTCAATATTAACTAATATCATACTTAAGAAAGTACTTAAGATACACTAAGATTTATAAAGAAAATAAGATTTTCAGACTATAGAACAATGGTAAGCGGAAAACACAAATCAAGAAGTAGAAGAAGAGTTTTTGTTAAAAGTAGCAGTAAAACAAAGATTCATTATAAGAAAAGAAAACCTAGTAAATCCAAATGTGGTAAATGTAAAACTGTTTTAAAAGGAGTTCCTAATGTTAGAGCTCTAAAATTAAAAAGAATAAATAAGACTAAAAAACGACCTCAAAGGCCATTTGGTGGTGCCTTATGTAGTAAATGTACAAGATTAGAGATAAAAAGGTTAGCAAGAATATGATAGAAATAGGACGTTTATGTGTAAAGATTGCAGGAAGAGATGCAAAGAATAAATGTGTAATTGTTGATATAATTGATGATAATTTTGTAATGATTGATGGTCAAACACGTAGACGTAAATGTAATATTAAACATTTAGAACCTTTAGATAAAGTTGTTAAAATAAAGAAAAATGCTTCACATTCTGATGTTATTGATGTATTCAAAGACTTAGATATAGTTATTAAAGAAAAAAAGAAAAAAGACAAAGTTAAGTCAAAAAAACCAGTTAAACAAAGAAAAAGTAATAAGAAGAAAACAACAACTGAAGTAAAACCATCAAAAAAAGAAAAACATAAGAAAGAAGTAAAGAAAGAAGAACCTGTAACAAAAACAGTTAAGAAAGAAATTAAAGAAGAAAAGAAAGTAGTAAAAAAAGAAACAACAAAATAATACAAGTAAAACATAATTAATTTATTAATAATTCTAGAAGCATTTAAAAACTAATATATATTATTATCATTGTGTGTAATGATTTGGTGAACACCCACTGAGCTTCGGCAATGATGAACGGAAGTAACTAATGAACACACACTCATTATCATCCGTAGCATTCAGCCTTTGGCTGAACACACACTTTATTTAAAATAATTAAAAAATAAGAATTCAACCAAACATAGTCACATAATCTTCATCATCTTGATCTTCTTTATTCTTAATCTTTTCAATTGCTTCTAAGAAATCCTGTTTAGTAACTTTTGTTTCATTCTTTCTAATTGCAAAATATCCTGCTTCAGTACAAACAGCTTTAATCTCTGCACCTGAAAAGTCTTTCATTTTTTTCACAAGTCCAACAAAATCAATATCTTCAATTAAGTTCATTCTTTTAGTATGAATTTTCAATATTTCAACTTTAGCTTCATCATTAGGCAAATCAACATGTATCAATCTATCTAAACGTCCTGGTCTAATAACAGCATGGTCTAGTATATCTTTTCTATTAGTTGCCCCTATAATTTTAACATTACCTAAGTTATCAAACCCATCAATTTCAGATAATAGTTGCATAAATGTTCTTTGTACTTCTCTTTCACCTGAAGTACCAATTTCAACTCTTGTCGCAGCAATTGCATCTAATTCATCAATAAATATAATACTAGGTGCTTTTTCTCTAGCTAACTGAAACACTTCTTTAACTAGCTTAGCACCTTCTCCTATAAACTTTTGAACTAACTCAGACCCAACAATTTCAATAAAAGTAGAGTTTGTTGAATTAGCTACAGCTTTTGCTAAAATTGTTTTACCTGTGCCTGGTGGTCCATAAAGAAGAACTCCTTTAGGAGGATCTATTCCAACTTTTCTAAATAGTTCTGGTTTTTTTAAAGGTAATTCAACAACTTCTTTGACTTCATTAATTTGTTCTGATAAACCACCAATTTCATTCCAAATAACTTTTGGTTTTTCAATTATAACAAACTTTTCTACATCAAAGTTTTTATTAGAATTAATCTTTTTAACAATTGTAAGATTCTTTTGTTCAACTAAAACAGTATCACCAACATTAACGTCTTTGACATCATTAGATTTTTCTACACAAAATTTATTACCATTAGGAATTCTAATTATAGCAGTATTATCATCATGAAGATCATTAACTTCTGAAACCATTAATGGTGTTTTTTTATAATTATCAATTTCCCTTTTTAATTGATTTACTGTTTCTTTTAATAGTTTATTTTCCTCTTCTAAATAACTTGATGATGTTGTATATGAATGCATAACTTTATTCAATTCATTTATGTTAATGTTTCTATTATTATTTTTATTTTTAATATTTGTAGTCATAATAA
>CAXGTL010000004.1:0-49965 GCA_964012725.1 Candidatus Woesearchaeota archaeon | reverse complement strand
AAACATGCAAAAGCTTTATTTAGTGTGAAAAATTCCATATGTAAATTATATATAATATTGTAAAAATTATATGATAATAATAATACGAGGTGTATTAAAATGGATGATTATATTGAAATAAAAGCTGAAAATAAAGGTATGGCAAGCACAAGAAGCTCCAGTGCTGACCAACCTCAACAAAACATAGAAAAAAGAAAGAAAATAAGATTTGGAAGAATATTTTTTATTATTATATTAATATTAGCTTTATTTGTAGGAGTTTATTATGATGAAACTGTTTATTATGCTAATCAGTTTATGGAAAGTACAGGTTTAACAGGATTGATAACAGCTGGTAATGGAGATATAGATGATGATGTTGCTGCTACAATTGGTGACAAAGTTATTACTATGCATGAACTTGATGAAGAATATGAAAAGCTTCCTGAAGTAGCGAAAGCTTTTACACCAAAATCTTATATACTAAATAATATGATTAATCGGAATCTTTTATTACAAGTAGTTGATGATATGAAAATAAGTGTAAGTGATGAAGAAATCAATACTAAAATGGATGAAATAAAAAAATCAAATAATTTAGATGATGAAGCATTTGAAAAAGCATTAATAGAAACTGGTCAAACATTAGAACAATTTAAAGAAGATATTATAGAAATTATTTCAATTGATAAATATCTTGAGGAGAATGTATTTATGAATGTTGATATTTTAGATGAAGATGTTAAAGATTATTATAATGAAAATCTTGATCAATTTAAGGTTGGTGAAAAAGTTGAAGTATCACATATCTTAATTTCTTCAGAAGAAAGGAGTGAAGAAAAAGCTCTTGCAATAATTCAAGCAATAAAACAAAGAACAGATAAAGATGACTTTGATGACTTAGTTGAAGAATATTCTGAAGACTCTGGTAAAGAAACAAATAAAGGATTTTATAGTTTTGGTAGAAACGAAATGGTACCTGAATTCGAACAAGCTGCTTTTAGTATGACCAAAGTAGGAGAAATAAGTGAACCAGTTAAAACAACTTATGGATACCATTTAATCAAGTTTTTAGGTAAAACAGAAGGAAAAGTTCTAAGTTTTGAAGAAACTGAAGAAGAAATTATAGAAATTGTTGAAAATGAAGAAAAAACAACATTAGTAGAATCTTTGATTGAAGAATTAAAAGATAATGCTAATGTAGTTGTTAATTATGAAGACGAAGAACAATAATTTCTTTTTTTTATTCTTTTTTTTATTTATTTTTTAATTTTATTTAGATTATTAATTTGTTTATTTATTATGTTTTTTGGTATCCTATTTCTTTATTTATGTTTTTATTCTTAATATTATTTTTGAAGTTGTTCAATTTCCTTGTCCAAAGCTTTTATTTCATTGTCAACATTAATATCTATAAAAACCATGCTTGTATTGAATTCTAGCCTATCAAACATATCATTCTTTTTAACTCTACCAATAAACTTAACAATTGTACCTAATAATTTATTTTTCTCTTCAATAAAAGTATTTGGATCATCCTTATAAATAAGCATTTTTTGTTCATCAATATTTAATAATTTTAATGCTTGATTTCTAAAGCATGTAACACGTATTGTTTCAGAACCATCATCTAAATGGATGTTTACAAGATAACCATACTTTGGTTGTACTTCACCATGAACTGGACAAATACACTTTCCTTCAAATGGTTTAGCCCTTTTACTACACTCTGGACAAATTTCATAAAATCTTGGATCATAAACCTGAACAATAGTACCTAATAATTCAACATTTTCATCTCCTTGCTTAAGATCAATTATTTTCTTTTTATGTGATGTGAATGTTTTAACTTCGCCAATAGTTTCACCTTCTGGATTAACAATAACACTAGAATTGTCATTTAAATGTACTTCTATTTTATTATTATTTTCCCTTGCATATGCAGACTTAATTTTAATAATGTCTCCTTCTTTCATGTTTTTTAAATGGTCAGTCATATTGTGCCATGCTGTGACACGTATAGAACCAGATTCATCTGCAATTATAAATGAACCAACTTTTCCTTTATGGTCTCCTGTATCAAATTCTGTTATATTAAATACTCTTTGGACTTTTCCAATAGTTTCGACATTTCTCATACCAGCCAATACATTTTTAATTTGTAACTTACCTGACACTTGTTCAAATAATTTAATACCTAATTGGTTTGCAACAATGTGTGCAGCACCTTCTTTAGAAATATAACCTGCTAAAGCCTGCATTTTTTCATCAATCTTTTTATTAATATCTTCTACAGAAAGATTTGTACTTTTTTGAATTTTATCAATAATTTGGTTTATTGGCATTTTTATCATTTATTTCACCTATCAAAATTTTTTGAAATTTTGGAGCTATTTAAAATCTCCGATTTTAACTACCTGTTTTAGTTTAGTTTAGTTTAGTTGATATTTTTTTGTAATTTTAGAGCATTTATATAGTTTTCTGTAGTGGATTAGATGTATAGAAGTATAGTCTTGGTTATCTGTTATTTTAAGATATTGTATTTGATACAATAACTCGTTTTATAGCTAAAACAGGCACTATTTCCTTTTTATTACCAAATAAATCTTCAGCAATAACTGCATAATGGTATATACCAGGACTAATAGCATAATCTTTGTAATTATAAGTTTGTTTTGGCTTTGATTCAATAGTTGTAACTATTTCTGCAAACCTTGTATCATAAAATGGAGCCACAGACCTATGAAGGTGGTAATATTTAACATCTTTGATTGGATCTTTTGTATCCATATCTAAACCATTCCATACAATTTCAACAGCTTTAAGCAATGGATTGTATTGTACAACAGGCTCTTGATCTTCTATCCAAGGAGGAGGCACTTTGTCAGGAATATAAAGGGCAAAATCAATATCTGGTTGTTCTTGGAATGGAAATCTTGTATTTGTCCTATAACAAAGGTTTATCTTTCTTTGTTTGTAAAAATCTTCTGGAATATTATCAATTTCATCTTCAGTGTCACATGTTCCTAATTCAAACATTTCATTAAAATCATTTTTATTTATTTTTTTTATACATTTTTCAACATCTTGTTCTTTTGGGCAGTTTTCAAGTATTTTATTAGAAAAATCTATAGATGTTCTATAATCATCAAGACTATAATTAAGAATTATATCGAATGATGGTTTAAATGAATAATAATTTTTAGATTCATCTTTTGTATTTATTTTTACTTTATCAGTAATTCTAACATAACCTAAATCCTCACACTCTTTTGCAAGATTTAAAGATTTTTCTTTTGAAATTAATCCTTCAGGATATTTTACTTTACAACTATCACCAAAAGATTTTAGACTTTCAATTCTTGAATTTGCAAAATAACATAAAGGACTTTTTGAATTTGTCATTGTTCTTAAATCATTTGTATTTGTAATTACCATAAAACTTAATCCATTTTGACCAGTTAATCCAAGTCTTTGGGTTTTTTCAATAACTTTGTCTTTTTTAACTGAATTGTCAACTTCAAAAAGATTTCCATAAATTGTAAACAATTTTTTATCATGCTCAACCACAACATAATTTCCTAATTTTGATCCTGGACAAGGTTCTTCTTGTTTACATTTATTATAAAAAGAATAAACTTTACCTTTTTCAACTGGATATGTTGGTTCTCCAAAATCTTCTTTTATTATAATCCCATGATTAAAACCTCTTTCTGTATCATAAGAACCATGACATGATAAAAGTGCTTGATGAGGATTGTTTACTGGCCATTTTTCAAAAACATATTTTATTTCTTCTACAGAGCCTATTTCTTTTTCTTGTTTTATAATGTTTGTATCAAAATCTAAAGTTATAGGAAGAATGGCTTTACCTATTATTTGTAATTTTATATTTTTGTTTTTGTTTATATCTTCTGATTTTATTTCTTTAATTTCTATTTTATGGTTATTTAATTCAAATTTATTATTTTCTAAATATTTGTTTAGATTTTCTTTAAATAATTTATTAAATTGTTGGAAAAAGATTTCAGGATTACCTTCTTCGTTTATAGGAAAACATTTTATTAAATCATGATATTCTTTTTCCGATTTCTTTTCTGTCCAAAGACTAACTTTGTTAAAGGTTTTACAATCTGAATTTTCTATATATCCTGCTTTTTTATTAATTTCAATAAATGAAGTATATAAAGAGTATTCTGTTAGTTTTTCAACAAAATACAAAGTTTTTTCAGCTTCCTGATATGTTTGTATTATTTTTGCTTGTCTTGAACCAATTTGTGCTCCTAAATTTGCTCCTTTGTTACTTATAATAATCAATGCAGAAGTTAGTGCTGCGAATGCAATTAAAACTAGTACAATGTTGTAAATCAATGCTTTCTTATTTTTTTTATGCCCAAACATGTTGACACATCCATATGATTATCTGATTTTTATCAAATTCGTTATATAAAGGAATTCTTTGTTCATAACATTTACCCATTACAAAAAATTTATTGATCATAATATCAAATTTTGAGTTAAAATTGTCCAATCCAACAAATGAAATATAATGGGGATCATATTTTTTTTTATATATTTCTTTTATTTCTTCTTCTGATAAATGAGCAATTCTTACTGATGTTGGAATATTATTTTTTTTAGAGATTTTGTGTGTTATTTCCTTTAAAAAGTCACATTTTTTATTATCTTTTATCATTTCAGATTTAGTATCATCTAAATCAGTACAAACATATTTTTTACCTTTAGTTTTTTCAATTTCAATTATTTCTTTTTCTAAATTAACAATAAAATCAGCTATTGTCATCTCTTTTTCTTCAAAAACAATAGAGGTTCTTAGATATCCTAATGTTAAATGGTTAGTATTAAGATTTTGTACTTCACTAGAAATTTTATCAATTCTTCTTTCACCTCTAAAATTAAATAAAAGAAAAAAGATGATAATTATTATAATAAATGCTAAATATGAATAAAAATCTACTAAAGGATCTCCTAATGTTGCTTTTTTACTTTTTCTTATTTTTTTAAAGATTTTATTCTTATTATTAATTTTATTCATTTGGTACTAATACCTCTAGTTTAATTTTTCCTGAATATAAATTATTATTATATTTTAATGGAGCATTAATGTTTTTTGTTATTAAATAAGATCCGCCAGAACCACTAATTCCTGATGTTGGTTTTAATAAATTATAAAATTGTTCTCTATAATAAATTGATTTTTTATGGATTTCCTGTTTTTTTGTTTTTTCTTTTGTTGTTTTATCTTTGTCTGGCGTATTCTTGTCTTTTCCTATATCTTCCAAATCATCAAAATAATAAGTAATCTTTGCAGCAAATCTGTTAATCTTTTTATCATATTTTTCTCCAAAAAAGAGGTTTTCATTCATGTTTGTTTCAAGCTGTTTTAAATCTGATATATCAAAGATTCCAAGATTTACTTTGTTAAGATTTGGATTGTAATATGAGATTCCATGTTTTGAAAAAAGTACTGATTGTGCATAAATTTCTGCTTCAGCTTGTTGAATATCTACTTGTGTTACAATATATCCTCTAATTAAAGTTATAACTGAAAATAAGACTATAATGGTGAAGAAAATTCTAGGAATATAATACATTACAAGTTGTGTTATTTGTGACTTTTTGTTTTTCATTTTTTTATAATTAATTTTTCTTCTATTTCTTTTGTTTTATCATTTTCTATTATTTGTTTTTGTATTATAATTTTTTCAGGATAAATTAATTTAGGATCTTTTATTATATTTTTTGACATATATTGAAAATTAGTTTTGTATGAATCGGTTTTATAAATCAAAACTTCATTATTATTCCATTCATAATTAAATTGAGTCAAAGGAAATTTAGGAGTTTCGTAAATATAATCTATTTCTGATGGAGAAAAACCAATCACAGTTGTTGTTAAAGCAAGATCTCTGGATAAATAATTTCTTTCAAGAGCTGTATTTTCTTTTACTGAAACAAGAAACGAACCTAAACCTAAAGCAACAACCCCAATTAGGAATATTTCAAACATGACAAAATACACTAAGTAAGTAGTCGCTTTTTTAGTAAAAAGTCCTCTTTTTTTCATATTCTTAATATAATATTATTTATATATAGTTTTTGTTATAGAAGTATTTAAAGTTAATTGTGAATTTGGTGGTTTTCTATATATATGTTATAGTATGTAAATATTTATAAAAATAATTTAATTGTTTATGTTTATAATGGGATTATTTAATAATAATATTTTTAGAAGTTTAGCTTTGTGTTTAGGTTTGATGAGTTTTGGAAGTGGTGTTGTTAGTGGTCAAGATTTAAAAATAGAACTATTAAAACAAGTAACTAAACAAGGTATAAGTGGATTTAATGAATTAGATGAAGAAGTAAAAATAGATAGTGTGAAATTAATTTCTAAAAATTATAATGGAAAAAAATTAAAACAAGATGTGGACCTAATTCCCAAAAAACATAGAAAACATGTATATGGAATAAGATTTAATTCTTTAGATGATATTGTTTCTTCAGTAGATTTAGTAAGTAATATAACACAAATGGAATGTTATAATCCTGGTTATATTGAAATAAAGTTTAGTGGTGAAACATTCAGATTTGAAATAAAATATACTATAGATGACTTTGAAAATAATATATTTTCGTCTTCATTATTTTTCTTATATCACCAAAATCATTGGAATCAAGGAAATCTTTGGTCTAGTTTAACAGCATGTATAGATGAAAAAGTCATGCATAGTATAGACTATAAAAGATTAAAATATTGTGTTTTAGTTGGAGGGTTTCATAATACAAAAAAAGAATTTGGAAATTTACAAGATTTTTTATTAAAATATAATTATATAGGATTTGAATTTAATTATCCAAATGATCAAGATATAAGATTAAGTGCATGGTTGTTAAATGATGCTTTAGATTGTCTTGAAAAAATAAATAAAATATCTCAAGTAAGTATAATTGGGCACAGTATGGGAAATCTTGTAACAAGAGCTTATATACAAGGAATGGCTACTGAAATAAAAAAAGAAAATAATCTATATAAAAAAATAAATGTACCATATAAAGATAATATTGATAATTTTATTGCATTAAGTCCTCCAAATGATGGTAGCAATCAAGCTTATAAAATAGTATTTGAAGGTATTTGGGCATGGTTGGAAGAATTTATAAGAGGATTTAATCCTATTGCACCTGCATATAAACAATTAGCAATTGGGAGTGAATTTTTATGGGAATTGAATCAAGACTTTATTAAAAATTTTGAAGAATATAGTAAAATTCCAATGTTAATAATAGCAGGCAATGATGCTAATCTTGCTCCTGGTTCAAAAATATTTATACCTGAAACAAAAGCAGAACAAGGAGATGGTTTTGTGTCTGTAAGTAGTGCTTCCTTACCTGGTGTTCCAACAATAATTGTTCCTGAAACACATGCAACAATAAAAGGAACAAATGTTCTTGGTGAACCATTAACATTAGAAGAGTATAAATGGGTGTTTGAACCTATTATAAGTTTTTTATCTGATTCTTCTGAATTTGTATATGATGAAACAAAACCAAATATTGAGTTTACAAATGTTGTAACTGGTAGAAAAGTAAGATATGCAACAAGTAATTATCAAGAATTTAATGGTGGAATATTATTAAAAACAAATGGAATTGAAAATTTAGTTATGTGTGGAAAGAATAATAATTATTTTTTTGTTGAAGATATTGGTGAAAAAATTAAATTAAGTGAATATACAGTTAATACAAATCCTGATATTTATTCTGAAGTTCCAGTTGCAATTGATTCTAATTCTAAAGATCCTAACTTTTTTTTTAATAATAGGGCACGTTTTAAAAAGTATTTTTCAGAACTTTTGAAATTGTCTGGCCCTAAACCTAATTTTGGTTTGCCTGCAGGAGAATATACTTTGCATACTTTTGAACAAAAACAAAATTTAGTTGATAGATTAAAGTTTTGGTCTGATGAAGAATCAATTATAATCAATCCTAGTTCTAAAAAAATAATTATTAAGCCTGGACAGTTTACAATGGCAGAAGTTGATGTTGAAAGTTTAATTGACAAAGTTGAAAAAGAAACTGTGAAAGTTGCTGAGAAAGAAAAAATAAAGAAAAAAGTAGAAAAAGATGAGCCTGGTTTCTTTTCAAAATTAAGTGGTGCATTAACTGATAAGTGGGAAGATTATAAAGAAAAAAGGAAAGAAGAAAAGGAAAAGTCCAAAAAAGAAAAAAAGAAAAAGGGAGTTAAGAAAGAAAAGAAAAAAGGATTTTTATCAGGTATGTTTACATCTGCAAAAGATAAGAGGGGAATATATATTGAGGATTTATTGAATGATGATGAGTTGACAGAAGATTGGGAAATAAAAACAGAAGAATGTATTGATAAAATTTATGAAATAAAACTAAAATTGGATAGAAAATTAGAAAAATACTCTCAAAAATGGGTCCCAAGAACACTTTCAGAAGAAATAAGTAATATTGTGTGTCCAGTAACTGGAGAAGAATATTCTTATCATATTTATTCAATTCCTTATTTTGCCGATAGGTTTAATTTAAAGGAAATGAAAGTTAAAGGTTGTTATATTCTTTTTTGTGGAGCTCCTCAATTACATAATAAAAGAATGATTGCTACAACTTTTGAATCAAAACTATTAGTTTTAGAAAAAGGAGTAATGATAGATAATTTTCAAAGAAGATTGGATATTAAAGGAGATTTAAGAGATTATGGTCCCCATGAAATTCAAAGATTTAGAAAATTTGTTGATGAATATAAAAATTATTTAATTAATTTTGAACCTGATACAAAAGATATTAGTTTTGAATATTGTGATATGAATGCATTTGTAGATGTAAATGAAGAAAAATGTATTTATGTTATTTCTGAAAAAAGATATACTAACCATTTAAAAAAATTAAATAAAATATTTGATGAAGATCATAAAGGAAAAAGAGTAGCAGTAGAGTATGATATAACAAATAATCATATATTGAGATTTATTTATATGGATAGCAATAATAAAGCTTTAAGTTTAAATGAAGAAAAGTTAGGAGTTGAATTTAAGTTTATTGAACCTTACTTAGTTTATATGACAATGGGATTTCAAATAGATTGTTTTCAAAAATTTTTATCTCCTGAATCAAGAATGGTGTGTGCAACTTTTATTTCATCTGATGGTAATTATGAAATGGCTATTCGTTTAGCAGAAGATATATTTAGAAAATTCCCTACAAATATAACATTTAAATATCAATTAGCAGAAATATACTTTGAAAAAATAAGAGATACTAAAAATAAAGAATTGATTTTAAAAGCTAAGCCATTATATGAATCAATTTATTTAGAAATTCAGAATCCAAAATATCTAAGGGAAAAAGGAATGAAAGATTCATCCCAAGACAGAATTAGAACTCTTGACAATATGTTAGATTAAGTTAAGATAAAGGTGAATCTTTAATTTCCAAAGTGTATTCACCACTTACTTTCTTACCTTTACACTCATCTTTAAATTGTTCGAAAGTTTTATCTTTAGTAACCATTTCAATTTCTATATAATTTTTATTCTTTTTACATATGTGAAGTTGAACAATTTTATCTCTATTGTCATGTATTTCACTACGTGGTATTGTAATATCTGTTCCTTGACCTAATAAAATGCAAGAAACTTTTCCAGTACATTCTTCTGTATCACAACAATCTTCTTTTTCACAAATACACATACATGAATTATCAAGACATTTATTAGGTGGTAATACTTTTTCACCAGTTGCTTTTATTATACCTGTTCCTTGTTGATAATCATTAAAATAATAATTATTTTCTAAGTAAAACCCGGAAAATATTTTAGCTTCATTATCTTCCATTTCACTTATATCAACACTCAACCTTCTTAATGTAGCTTCACTCTTTTGCCCTTCTTCTCCAAAATATAGTTTGCCAACTTTTACAAAGAAATAAGATGTTGCTACAAGTATTATTACTGCTAAAAGTATGCCAATTAGGTTTGTTAATACTAATTTAAATGCTTTTTTATTTCTTTTAAAAAGAAATAAGCTACGAACGCTTGAGTGAGTTTGTTTGTTTGTTTTAAGTTTCATTTTTATGTTATATTAATTTAAGATGTTTGAGTTTTTAAAAGTATCTACAAAATGATTCAATATTGCAAATATTATATATATTAAAACAACAAAAAGCTTATATGTATTATATGTTTACTCTTTAAATATGTTAGATGATTTAACTAATAATTGGAAAAATACAATAGTAATAGGTGTTAGTTCTATATCTTTGTTATGTAGTTTTGCATTAGGTTCTCCAAGTTATGCTCAGCTTAACTTTATTTTAAAAACAGAACAAGCACATACTGAAGTAAATCCTACTGAAGAAATAAAATCAAGATTAAATGAATATATTACTTATCTTGAATCTGAAAAATATGAAAAATTTGTAGATAATTATTATTTAATGTCTGAAATAAAAAAAGAAATGAAAAAAGAAGGAAAAGAATTTGATGAACATTATATTAAACTTGAATTAATTGTAAAAACAAGAAAGAATTCTAATCATATGGTAAAAGGTTTAAATGACTTATTTCTAATGGAGCCCTATATAAATAAAGACAGAACCATAGCTGAGTTTAAATTTAAAAACTTGAATAGTATTTTTTTTAAAAAAAATGGAAATCACTGGTATAGATCAATAATTGAAAAATCATTAGATGAAGAAAGATTTTCAACAATGACAGAGTTAACAAAGATAAAAGAAGCAGAAGAGAAAATTAGGATGATTGGTGGTGCAGTGATAAGATTTGCTTGTATGGAACGTAAAAATTTAAGAACTTTAAATGATTTAGTTGGTAAATACTTAATAAAACTTCCTAAAGACCCATGGAATAATAATTATTATTTAAAAGTAAGAGAAAAGAATAATTCTTATTTAGAAAAAGGTAAAGAATTGGTTGGAAGTAATGGTCCTGATAGGATAAAAGGAACAAGTGATGATATTGTTTTTAAATATGAATAAGTAGTTCGAATTCTTTTTTGTTTTTTATTAATTTCATTTTATTATATCTATTATGCTGGTTCACATTTAAGAGGTGACCACCAAACAGGATTCCATTTACAAGGCCCATAACCACATGAATCTTCCAAACAAGTTTTTTCTTTTGAATAATCTCTACAACTTTCCAAATAAGTAATACCTGAAGGACATGCTATACATTTTTCATAAATACCACGACTATATTTGGGCACACATTCTTTTTCACATAAATTTTCAGTACAAAGTTGTTCATTTGTGTAATCTTCACACTTATTTATTGTATCACATTTATTCTTTTCTTCCTCTAATATCTTTTCTTCTGCTTTTACTATTTCTTCATCTTCTTCAGTGTCTGTTTTAATTATACCAGCAACAGTTCCAGTACTTGGTCTATTATCTTTATCTCTTGGTTTCATACCACTTACATCTGATAAACTCAAAATACACCTACCATCATCTGTCATAACTTCTTTACACTTTTTACTGAACTGACCAGTATTTGGACTATTTATTTCATCTCCACCATCTGGTTGACATGCTTTGGCAATAAAGTCCATGTTTGTATCATCACCACCAGCTATTGCAAAACGGCTATCAAATCCTTTTCTTTTTGGACCAACACAATTGTCGCATGGATCTGGGAAACCATCTTCATCTGTATCAAGGAAAGTCCCTGGTTCTTTTGTTTTACCAGATAATTCACATGCTTGGTGTGCACTTTCTCTTAATTTTGTGTCAATTACTGTTCCTGCTTCTTTAAATTTGTCAGTATTAAATCTAATCAAAAGAAATGCTAATATTAATACAATCATAAGAGTGCCAAGTATGAAAACCACCTGTGATATTGCTTTTTTGTTTTTGTTTAGTTTTCTCATTTTTCATTAGCACCTATAAGATTACAACATTGATGTTTTGTATTATCTGTTTTACATTCTAAGAAAGGCATTAATGTTCCTTGTCCTTGTTGACATTCTTCAGGAGTTAGGCATTCATAACCTTTATTTTCACAATCATTCAGAGCATCAACACCTGAACCTGTTTGTCTTGTAAAAATTGTAATTAAAACAATTAGAACTACTAATAATAAAACAACAAGAACAATTGTTCTTAAACTTAGACCTTGAGCTTTAGTTTTTGACATTTAATCACCTCTATGATTTTTGTATTAATTGTATTATGAAAATAAAGTTTTGAATATTTCTAATCCTTTATCAATTCTTGTAAAAAATATTGCAAATATTAAAAGAGCTATTATTAATAAAATTACTATCCATACAAAAAATGTTTTAAATTCTGCTGCTTTTTTATTCATTTTCATCTTTTTTTTAAAATGAAACTCCTTTAAAGTATGATGCTGCCCAATATAAAAATCCTGCAAATACTGCTAATAAAGCAATTCCAAGTACTATCTTGATCACAACTTCCATGCTCATTGCTGATTTTTTGTTAATTTTCATTATATTATACCTGATATTGTTTTATTTATTTAAATGTTTATGTTAGTGTTTCATCAGATACTATGATTTAAGTAACTTTTGTTGGCATATATGTACATCCAAGTTCTTCTTGTACTACAAATTCATCATAAGGTCTAAGTACAACAAACGAGGCCCATTGGAAATCTTCTCCTCCGAAAAGATATCCAAGATGAGTTGGTGCTACTCCCCAATTTGCTATAACACCACCTGCTACCTTGACAGCAGTTGATACAGCTGTCAATATCCATCCACCTGAAATAAAAGTACTTGCATAAACAACACCAAGGCCTATAGTTATTACCCCTAGTCCTGGTGACATTGCTTCTGCTCTACTTGTAAAATCTTCCCACTTATTTAATCCTTTAATATGAACAAATATTACAGCATAATTGTTATCTTTTGAAGTGTCAATTATTTGGTCTGGAATTTTTTTTAATTCTTTTACTTTTAAAAACTCTGAACCAGATGTTTTGTATCCTGTTAAATATTCATGATATGTTGGTAATTTTTTGCCTTCAGAATAATCTAAATCTGTTAAAGGAATTTCTTTAGTTGCTAAAAATGATGAAAAATCTGAAAGTTGTAAATCTTCATCCTCAAATGTGATATGACTACAAACAGTACAATAAACATTAGGTTCTTTAAATAATTCTAATTTTCCTTCACCAAACTGGTCCCAACAACCATACATTGCTTGGGCAAGGATGTGTTGTGCTTTTTTATTGTCCTTTTTTTCTATTTCAATCATTTCTGTTGGACAAATAATTGGATTATCAAAAAGATCTCTGCCTTTTATTTTTGTAATTGAGTGTGCATATGCACTTGCTTTACATATTTGTTTAGGTGTTCTGCCTTGTGCAGGTTGTAATACTTTTTCAAAATTAAAATAGAAAAGTAAGACTAAAGCCATCAACATCATGACTATGTAAATCATAGTTGAAGTTGCCATTGACTTTTTTTTAATTTTTTTATACATTTTTATTTGATTTTCTTTTCCCAGAGTAACTGGTCGCATTTGTAAGATGAATGACTTATTTTACTTAAACCATTTTCATGTGTAATAAACATTCTTTGATCTTCTGTTTCTGGTGCTAATAATAATTTTTTTGCACCTGTTTTTGTTTGAGATTCTCCATATCTTCTAAAAACAACAAGATAAGGGTTATTTTTTTTAATTAAGCTAGTTTCTTGCTCACCATTTTCACCAAAATCTGTGAATTTAAAGTTTTTTTTAAATAAAAAGTATTTATCAAGCATTAATTTTTTTTCCCATTTTGATTTTCTTGTTTTTAATGTATTTTCTAAATCTGATACTTTAATATCATTATTTACAGTAAATTCAGAACAAACTATGCAATGGCCTTGTGATAAAATAAAATCTTTACCAAATACATTAAACTCACCAGCACCCATTTTATACCAACAATCGTCTAATTGTTGTGCAATTGAAATTACATTATCTTGTTCTGTATGTTTTGGTTCTACATTGTATTCTATTGCATCACACTGAATCGAGGTATCTTCTAATATGTTAAATGTTTTTTCTTTTACTTCAGAATTTAACATAACACTAAATCTACATGTATTTACATCAGCACTTTCTTTTGTCAATAATGCAAACCTTGATGCAGCTATGATTAGGACAATTGCTGCTGCTAATGCAATGATTATAATAATTAATGCATTAACTGTCATTGATTTTTTGTGTTTCATTTTAGTTTGTTAATATTATTTTTATTATGTTTGAAAATATGTTATAAAGTATGTAAAAAATGAATAAAGATAGAATTATTAATATAAGCCTAGTAAGAATTTCTTTTTGTATTGCTCCTCTTTTATTTGTAAACATAAGTCTATTTAGAATGTATATATATATAAAGGTTTTGCAGAAACCTTTATTCTTAAAAATTTATAATTTTTATTGTATAAATGTTTTGTAGTGGAATTAAGTAACACAACAACTTAAACCTGGTGCACACCTTTTATCAGCAGGCATAGTTAATGATTGAGATACAGGTATGGCTTCTTCACCACATTGTGATGCACAAGTGCCTGATTGTGCTTCACCCACAACATCACTTGTTAAACAAGTCCCACTTTCTATTTTACCAGCACCAAACCTATCACTTATATCACCAGTATCTTCACTAAAATCACCAATCTTTCCAACAAAAATACCAATAAGAACAACTAAAACAATTAAAGCTAACAAAGCAATGATTATAGTTCTAATTGAAATGCCTTGTGCTTTTTTGTTCATTATCATTTTTTAACCTTGTTCTCCTACAGGAATACAACATAAAGGTTTATCATCTACATAATCTTTTTGACAGCTTGTGCCTTTGATTGCAGTGTTAAAATCGCCTGATTCTTTACATTCTTCAACAGTTGATACACAAAAACCACCTTTCTCATTACAATCTTCTAGCTTAGTAGCAAATCCTCCCATTTTTCCTACAAAAATTGAGATCAAAACTACCAATACAACTAAAGCAATAGCTGCTATAATTATAGTAGTAATAGAAATTCCTTGAGCTTTATTTTTCTTAAACATTACATAATCACCTCTTGATATGTGTTATTATATGATTATTATATATAAATATTGTGGTTTATATAGCTTTCTATGGTTTTAATTTAAGGTAACCAAGATTTAGGATTTTTTAGTTTTTGTGGTAAGTATGTGTCTATTACATAATTCAAACTATGGGCTGAGAATGCTTGCTGTTCACACCTAACCTTCATCCTAACCATTTTTGTAAGAGCTTTTTGCCATTCTTTATAATGGTGTACAAATGGATCATTTTTTAAACCATTTTTAACTCTTTTAATATCAACATCTTTTAATGGATGTGTTGGTAATTTATATTTTTCAATGTCTTCAGGAGTTACACCAATGAATTTTGCTCTTGGTACACAAAAGTATTGATTAATATGTGCAGCATTACCAGAACCAACTTTTAAAGTTCTATAAATATTTAAATATCCATATGGGTCTCCATCAGTAAATACATAAACAGGGATTTTTTTTTCATCACTTATTTTTCTTATGAACCTTCTACATGCCCTAGTTGGAACTCCACCCATTGCAATCAAGATACAATTATTTTTTTTCCAAAAACTATGCCTAAGCAACCTATCAAACATACCTTGTGTTTCAATTGCTAAAACAAATTTTGCTTTTGTTTCAAATTTTAAATGTTCAACTGAACTTGGTACAGAATAAGCACCTGAACCCATTTTTGAACAATCAATCTTTAGTGTTTTTTTTGTATTAGGATCTTTATCAATTACAATTAATTTACCTGCAACTGCACCACCATGTTCTCCTGGTATAAAACCTATTTGTTCTCTGTTAACCATCATCATTGCTTCAATATCGTCCATTACTGTGTCTGATTCTGTTTGTTCTTTAAACCGAGCATCTCCCCAGTTCTTAGATTGATAATAAGCATCTCTTTTAGTTGCAATATCTTTTGTTTCAATTAGGTTCTTTGATAATCCCATCATTCTAAGGGTTTGTGCAAATGTTTTAACAGTTGTTGCAGTTAATGCTCTTTCTTTCATCTTACCTAATAATTCAAAATATCCTTGTTTAGGATCGTACTTAACATTGCTCAATGATCTTAAAGGACTTTTTAATATAGGAGATTTGTTTCTTAAAATTTTATTATATACATGATTAGCAAGATTCTTTATTTCTTTTACAACGTTTACGTTTCCTTTTTTTGGTTTTAGTTTTTTTGTCATAAGATGCTACCTTTTTCTTTTATTTTTTCTTTTATGTTTATTATGTTTAGATTTATTTTTATTCTTTTTCTTCTTAAATTCACCTAAGGTTTTTTGTGGTTTAATTTCTTGTTTTTCAAAAGTTCTTTTTTTTTCTTCAAGTTTTTCTTCTTCTTTCTTTTCTTCAATCTCTTTCTCAACAATTTTACCAATCTTAGCAAATTCTTCGTCATACTCTGGATTAATAATTTCACCTATCTTCTTTAACTTTCCTCTTTTTTGTTCTAATAAGCCTTTTAATTTTTCTCTTATCTTTAATTCATCAGCTTTTTTAAGATCAAGAAGTTCTTTTAATCCTAAAGCTACATGTGGGATATATTTTTCAATATAACTTCTTTTTTGTGATTCAGCATGAATCCTTTTCTTTTTATGTATATAAGATGAAAGTTTTCTACCACATTCTTGTAATGCAAGTTTCATTTCCTTTATTATTTCTGGATAATGAGCAATTGCTTCTTTTGATTCTGATGTGAATGGAACCCAAACAGATGCCATATGAACAACAACTGTGCATGGTCCAATAGGTAATGAACCTTGTGATTGTGATAAACCATAAGGTCTCCAATTTGTTTGTGTAATTGCTTTAAATGATGCACATGCACCTTGTTGATATAATAAAGGTACTTTGTTAGCATATCTGTAAACATTAATAGACTTGTCACCACGTTGTTCTCCACCATATGCAATTGCAACTTCCATCTGGAAAGGATTTCCTCTATAAACATTAGGTGGCCTTGATGCTGCACAATAAAATTCTGCATTAATTTCTTTTCTTAAACCTTTTTCTAATAATTCCTCACCAATTGGACTTAAACAATCAGTAGGAGGATTAATTATTCTTGTCTGTTGTATACCTTTCATTAATTTTTCAGACATTTCCCTAGTCATGTCCCTTGGTTTTGTATTAGGTAGTATTGCAGCATTTTTACAAATTTCTTTTGCTGTTCCACTTCCTACTCTTGAAAAATCTTTTGATAAAAAACTTTGAATTGTTCTTGAATCTGTGTTTGATATCATTTTTATCAAAACACCTAGTTCAACTCCATAAGGGTGAGGCTTGATTTCTTTTGATTCTCTTGGTAATTGTTCAGTAGCTCTTGGAAATATTAATTGTTGAGCTTTAGGATTAGTATAAATTATAGTTACATGAGGGTTTGTGATTGCTGTTTGTTTTAAATATTGGTCAATTGATTGTGATCCTCCAAGATAACTTCCTTCTAAATCTATTTCTACCCTTGTTCCATGATCTTTTTTCCAATTAATTTCATTTTCTTTTAAAATATGAGGTTTATTTGAAGAAGTATCAATACCTAATTCATAATAATGTGCTGGTTTATTAGGATGAATCTTTGATGTAATCTTTGCAGCTCTACCTGTTGTTAATTGACCATACATTACAGACGCTGAAATACCAATACCTTGCTGACCTCTTGACATTCTAAGTCTATGGAATTTGGAACCATACAATAATTTTGCAAAAATCTTTGGAATAGTTTTTTTTAAAATTCCTGGGCCATTGTCTTCAATAATTACTTTAAACCTATCACCACCCATATCAATGATTTCTACTAAAATTTCTGGCAAAATCTTTGCTTCTTCACATGCATCAATAGAATTGTCAACTCCTTCTTTTACAGTCGTCATTAATGCTTTTCTTTTGTTATCAAAACCTAATAAATGTCTATTCTTTTCAAAGAATTCTGCAATAGAAATTTCTTTTTGCATTGCAGCCATTTCATGGGCTTTTGTTTCGAATTTTTTGCTTTTCTTAGCCATTAATAGAAAAAAACTTGGATGGATATATAAATGTTAAGATTCTGTAGGCTCTGTCCGGAATATCCTACTTCGTTGACAAGAGCCCAGAACTTTGTAACTGTAACCTTGTCAACTCCGTCTGGCCTTTGCCATTATTTACTATGTAAATAACAGCAAACAATGGCACAGACGTAGATTCCGGACAAAGCCGATTATGTAGAACTAATTTATATTTAACCTTGTAACTCTCTTTGTCTTAATTGTCTTCTTTTGTTTTCAAGAGATCTGAATATGTTAGCATGATTCCCACCTTTTAATAAAATCTCGACTGCTTTTTTTGCATTTTGTGCATATTCTATCTTACCAATGATACCAATTGTTTTTCCGTATACAGAGATGTAGCATTCTGTTAGTCTTTCAATTGTTTTTCTTGATTTTCCTTCTTTTCCAATAACTCTTCCTTTAAGTCTAATTATAGAATTTTTTGATTTTGCAAACTCAGATATGTCAACAAGTTCAAATGAATAGTCAGGTTTTAGTAATAATAAAGCAAGCTCTGGATTAAATCCTCTACCAATTGCTCTTATTATTTGTTTTGCTGAGAATATGTCTAATCCATCTTTGCCAGTTATGAATATATCGCCTTCTTTTGAATCTATTTCTAATTGAGTGTTTGTAGATTCTTCTATTTGTTTCTTAATTTCTCCATTTTTACCTATTAAAATTGCGATTCTTTCTTTAGGTATTTTTAGTTCAAATATGAAGTCTTCCATAATGTGTAGAAAAGAGTTTTGTTTTAAAAAGGTTAGTGTTTTATTTAGTTATCTTCTCATAAACATCATCTTTATCAACTTTCAGACCTAGTTTTTTAAAATATTTAACAATATTCTTAATATCCCTTTTTAAGTATTTATCTGCTTCACTTGCCTTTGTTGTAGTTGCTTGAGAAAAGTCAATGAAATATGGTTTATTTTTGTGGTTAAGTATATTAAATTGTGATAAATCAGCATGAACTAAACCTTTTTTGTATAACTTTTTCATATTTTTTATGATTTCGTTAAGAAACTTAGTTTTGTTTTTAATTTTAGAGTCTTTTAACATAGGTGCTGGGTCTTTGTCACCAATAAATTCTTCAATAATAATGTTGTTCTTAAATGTAATTGGTTTTGGAACATTACACCCTGCATCTCTTGCTATTAGTATATTTCTGTATTCTCTTTGGACCCATGCAAAGATTATTTGTCTTCTATGTTTTCTTAGATTTGTATATCTAACATCTTGTTTAATATAATTATACATTTGGTTGAAGTTGCAAGATTCTAGTCTATATATTTTAACAATTACTTTGTCTTTGCCTTTAGTTGCAGAGAATATGTTAGCTTCTTTGCCAATTGAGATAGGTGATTTTAGTTCATCAAAATGTCCTTCAGAGCTTAGTTTGAATATTGTTCTAAGTGTGAACTCTGAGAATACGTTTTTGTAGACTTTCCATATTTCTTTTGATTTTTTAGCCATTAATGTTGTAAAAAGGAAGTGGGTATTTAAAGTTATTCTTTGTATTGAAAAGGATTCTCAAACTCAAATCCAACTGAATTTGTATATTTAATTGCTGAAATTAAATCTGATCTTAAAGATGTAATTAAAGTTATACCTTCTTTATCTTCGTCTTCATATTCTTCATATGAAATATTCATTTTATTTAAATGAGATTTTCCACTATCACTAGGATTCTTGTATTCTAGATTTATATTAGGATCTAAATCTCTTTTTTTATGTAGATATAATAAAGTTGTAATATGTGCTAAAGTTCCGATATTGTTTCTTTCTAATTTATTTTTAGTTTCTCCATCTTCATAATTAAATTTAATAAGTGGATGGAAATTGTACCAATCTATTCTTTTTTTTGCTCCATGAACTTCTGTTTCAAAAACATCTAAACGTGCTTCTCCAATATGAGTATCAAATAAATAAAAGTTAACAGCAAAATCATAATGTATATTTGTGTCTTGTTCATTAAGATTGTCTAATGTTTTTTTTGTTTCTGATGTAAGTTCTATTCTGAAATTATCTTGTAATGTTTTTTTAGTAGAAGTTTTTATTTTTTCAATGAATTTGTCAATTGTTTGTGTCATTTTTTATATAATAAATTTAAAAAAAATAAAAAAAAGATTACCAAATACCTTTGGAATTAACTCTGAAATCTTTTCCTTTGATATCAACAGCTTCTTGACCATTTGCATCAAATATTCTTTGCATGTCATAAATATATTTACCATTTTTGTCAATCATTGGTAAACCATTATCATCAATTCTTTTAAGATTAATTTCAATAGCAAAGACATTAGTTCTGCCTCTTTCTTTAGCAGCATCTTTCCATTCCTGAGAATCTAATGCTTGTTGAAGAGTATTATACAAATGTGTATTATCATTTACAGTATTATCATATGTCTCAATATGAGTTATAAAATGTTCATGTGATTTTCTTTCATGAGGTTCACTTTCTAAAATAAGATAAACTAATCCATCTTTTTTTTTGCCCATGTTTGGTGAACATAATTTTTCATTTGATAATAATATTTTATTTGATAATGGATTATTTGTATTTTTATCAAGTTCAAATAAATAGTCAAATGTTTGTTTCAAAAATTCATCTTCATTACCATATCTACTAATTATTTCTCCTTGTTCATTAAATAGGTCTCCATATGTTGTTTCTGCAATTGCTTTAGATCCAACTAAAATACTACCATATAAAGCACCTATTGTTGCTATTTTTTGCCATAATTTCATATTTCCACCTCGTTATATTGATTATTATATATAACAATACAATATTAACTACTATATAAATCTTTGTATTATTTATCACTTTAAAGTGACTAAAACAAACGGCCAAAACCAAACATTTATTAACCAAGGACCCCACCTTATAATTACGCAAAATTTATGCAAATGGGTCCTTTTAGGAGCTGTTCAACAAAGAATGGCTGTGATTTAAAGATACTCTTGCATGATACAGCCTGGCATGAGAGTGCTCAACGGAGCTAACGTCTTAGACGAGCAATGAAACTTGGGAGTTAGTGTTTCAGGCGACAACCTTTTTACACTCATAAAATCACAATTCAAGCTTAAAAAAACAAAAAGAAGTCAAAAAACGATTAAAATAACAAGAACAAGTCAAAATAATCACTTATATTCATTCAATCATTCACTTATTTGAAGAAGAAAGAAGTTGTTAGGCTCTAAAAAGCTTAAATCTTAAGGTTAGAAAGCTTGTTCTATATCAATGGAGGAAAGTTAAAATGGCAAAAATAAGTCCAGTAAGTGCAAAATATATAGTTCACGCTGGTATTCAAATAGAAGGGGTAGTAGACAAACCAGATGTAATTGGAGCAGTATTTGGTCAAACAGAAGGTTTGTTAGGAGCAGATTTAGAATTAAGAGAACTTCAAAGATCAGGTAGAATTGGAAGAATTGAAGTAACAGTTGAAACTAAGTCTGGAAAAACAAATGGTACAATCTTAATACCAAGTTCATTAGATAAAGCAGAAACTGCAATTGTTGGAGCATCATTAGAAATTATTCAAAGAATTGGACCTTGTAATGCTAAAATTCTAGTAAAAAATATTGAAGATGTTAGAGTTAGCAAAAGACAATTTGTAATAGATAGAGCTAAACAATTACTAAAAAATCTTATGGACAAAGTTATGCCTGATTCACAAGAATTGGCTGACGAAGTTGCATATTCAGTAAGAGTTATGGAAATTAGAGAATATGGAAAAGATAGACTTCCAGCTGGACCAAACATAGATGAAGGTGATGAAATAATTATTGTTGAAGGAAGAGCAGACGTTATTAATTTGTTAAAACATGGATTTAAAAATGTAATTGCTATTAATGGTACATCAGTGCCAGAAACAATAGTTAATCTTTGTAAACAAAAGATAGTTACTGTTTTTACTGATGGTGATCGTGGTGGTAATTTAATAATCAAAGAGATTATGAGTGTTGCAGATATTGATTTTGTAACAAAAGCACCAGATGGAAAAGAAGTAGAAGAAATTACTAAGAAAGAAATTCATAAAGCTTTAAGAAGCAAAGTTGCTCCTGAACAAGCTAAAATGGAATTCAAATTAGATGCTACTACTGAATCTATGAATGGTAACAAAAGACAACAATATAGGAAACCTGAACAAAGGAAACCTTACCAAAGATCTAGTTATCAAAGACCTAATTATCAATCACAAAGACAACCAAATAAGCAACATGTACCAAAGATTGTTTTAAATGATAAACAAAAAAAATCATTTAAACAAATGTTGGAAGATTTAATTGGAACACGTGGTAGTTATGTTCTTGATGAAAAATTAAATATCCTTGGAAAAGTTCCAATATCAGAGATACCATCAACTATTGCTAACTTAGGTACAAATGTTTATGCAGTTGTGTTTGACGGAAGCATTAGTAAAGACTTAGTAAGAGCTATTGAAAAGAATCAAAATGTTAAGTTTGTTGTTGGTATGGATTCAAAAGTTAATAGTAGAGAAACTAAGTTGAACATTGTTACTTTGGGAGAATTATAATTTTTTATTTATTTTTTCTTTTATTTTTATTTATTTTAATAATAGTTTAAACTCCTAATTTATTGTATCACTGGTCAAATTCAGTAGTGTGTCCAGTGACCTCTATTGGTTGTTTTCTTTGGTTATGGGTTCTGTAAGGGGTTATGACTGGTCACTGGTCAAGTCCGTGTGAAACTTATAAAGGGTTTCTACTTATATATATTATAAGGATTTTAAAAAATCCCTCCCATCTCTGGCAAAACTTACAAAATAGTTATTGCATAATTAAGGAGATGCTGAAATAAAATGCGAAAGCAATGGAGGTGCGTTCTAATGGAAGAACTACCAAACATACCTGAAAAAAGGTTTAGCACAGGAGCAATAAATGTTACTGTGTGGCGAAATATAGGCCAAACAAAAACTGGAGAAACTATGGAATATAGAACTGTAAGTTTCGACAGAAGATATAAAGACAAAAAGGGTGAATGGAAGTCAACTAATTCTTTAAGACTTAATGACTTACCTAAAGCTGTTGTTGTTTTGAACAAGGCTTTTGAATACCTAACTCTGAAAGGAGTTGGTGGAGATACAGCTGCTTAATGGTAGCTGTTGTGTTTTAACAATGGAGGACTTTCGTTAACATGTAAGGACTTCATTGTTATTTAAAACAACACAAATAATTAAATATGAGGTGATATATCATGATAAGTGATACAATAAAATCAGATGAAATTCTACCTAAAGAAATGGTGGAACAAAAAGAAAAAATAAGAACAAAAATAATTAAAAGGGCGTATGCTAAAAAGAAAATGGAAGAACAAAGTGAAAAAAAGGAAGTAAAAAAAGAGTTTACATTAAATGATCTTCCAGGAGTTGGGCCTGCAACAATTGAAAAATTGAAAGAAGGTGGTTTTGGTGATGTGATTGCTATAGCAGTTGCAACACCAGGGGAACTAGTAGGAGCAACAGGAATGACTGAAACAGCTGCAAGAAAAGTAATGAATGCTGCAAGAAATAATTGTAATATGGGATTCATGAGTGGCGAAGAGATAGTTAAAAAAAGAGAATTAGTTAGAAGAATCTCAACTAGTTCTGAAAGTTTTAACAAACTAGTTGGTGGTGGATTTGAAACAGGAGCAATTACAGAATGCTTTGGTGAATTTGGTTCAGGTAAAACACAAATTGCACATATTCTAGCAGTAACAACACAACTTATTGATGAAAAAGATCCTGTAGCAGTTTATATTGATACAGAAAATACATTTAGACCAGAAAGAATCAAAGAGATTTCTTTAGGTTTAGGTTTAGATCCTGAAAAAGTTCTTAAGAATATTAAAGTTGCAAGAGCTTATAATTCAGACCATCAAATGTTGTTAGCTGAAAAAGTTGAAGATTTGATTAAGAATCAAGGACTAAATGTTAAATTAGTTGTAGTTGATTCATTAACAGCACATTTTAGAGCAGAATTCATTGGTCGAGGAACTTTAGCTGAGCGTCAACAGAAATTAAACAAACATATGCATGTTTTATTAAAATTAGCTGATATGCATAATACTTGTGTTTATTTAACAAACCAAGTACAATCAGACCCTGCACAATTCTTTGGTGATCCAACAAAAGCTGTTGGTGGAAATATAGTTGCGCATGCATCTACATTCAGAATTTATCTTCGAAAAGGTAAGAAAGGAAGTAGGGTTGCAAAGTTAATTGATTCGCCTAACATGCCTGATGGTGAATGTAATTTCTATCTAGAAACTACTGGTTTAAAGGATGTTTAAATTTTAATTTTTTTTATTTTTTTTCTTTTAATTCTGTTTTTCACAACATTTATATACCATTTCTCTAAAATTAATAGATACATGAAACATCCAACCAAACTAACAACAATTCTAATTATATTTTTCATAGTTTCGCAAGTACTAGGTTTGTATATTGTTAGCCAAAATATTGATTTTAAAAAAAGTGTTGAAATGGGAGAAACTAAGTTTGTAGATTTACCATCTGGATTAGAAAGGCCTGAAGTAAATGAATCATATTCTTGGATATATATTGCAATTGGAATATTATTAGGTACTGTATTATTACTTGTGTTAATTAAATTTAAATTATTATCATTATGGAAATTTTGGTTTTTCTTAGCTGTGTTTTTTTGTTTATATGTAGCACTAGCTACATTTGTTGGTAATATAATAGCTGGTTTAATTTCTTTATTATTAGCATACTTTAAAATTGTAAAACCAAATACTTATATTCATAATTTAACTGAATTATTTATTTATGCTGGTTTAGCTGTTATCTTTGTTCCAATATTAAATAGAACAAGTGTGATTATTTTGTTATTATTAATATCTGTTTATGATATGTATGCTGTTTGGAAATCTAAGCATATGATTAAATTAGCTAAGTTTCAGACAGATTCAAAAGTTTTTGCAGGATTTTTTATTCCTTATAGTGAAGGTAAAATTGTCAATGTTAAACATGTTAAAGTTAGTAAAAAAGTTAAGAGTGCAAAAGGTAAAAGAAAAAAATCATTAAATAAACAAAAAATAAATAAAACAAGATCATCAGATGTACAAAGTGCAATATTAGGTGGTGGAGATATAGCATTTCCTTTATTATTTGCAGGTGTTATGATGAAATATGTTGTTGTTGAAACTTATCTAATTAGTTTTCTTAAGATATTGATTATTCCATTATGTGCAACAATTGCTTTAGGTGGATTATTTTATTATACAAAGAAAAATAGATTTTATCCTGCAATGCCTTTTATCACTGTTGGTTGTTTTATTGGTTATGGATTGTTTTTGTTGTTGTAAAAAACCCTTCATCCAAAAATCCTATTCCATTTTCTCACTTTGTTCGAAAACTCCATCTGGCCATACCTTCATTTACAAGTAAATAAAGGTAAACGAAGGCACAAACGGATATTTTAAATGAAGCTGTAAACATAGTTAAGTTTAAATACAATAATTCTTTCTTGATATATGGTAAGCTAGATTGGGTAGTTAGCCCCTACCTGTTGCCATAACTGGGCTATATGATGGAATCGAAGCTCAAGGAGCGTCATGGTTTTAACTTAAGGGTCTTGGCTCGGACAATGAAGTCCTGTCCTTTGGGACTGGTTTCTTAGGGAAATTGGTCAGGTCAGGAATGAAATAAGGCAAAACCTTACATTAAGCAGCCATAACCTATGAGACTGGTGCTCATAGGGTTGCAGGACCAAGAAAGAGTCAAGGTTAAACCTTTGGGTTATATCATGGTCATCTTTGAGCATGCTTACCAACTTTTTTCATATTTAAATTTAGAATTCTATTCAACAACAATCGCAGGTTTATTTGGCAAAGAATTGTTTGCTTTTTTGTCATTAGCATCCTCTGCTTTGATTATTTCAAATTTGCAATTAAACCTTTTTTCAAGTTGTTCTTTATTATCTTGTAATGTTTTGATTTCTGTTTCTTTTGTTAACATATGTAATGGAATCAAACTTTTATCTTTTACAACTTTTGGAACTAATTTTTTAATTTCTAAACCATATCTTTTTAGTTCTGTATCCATTACTGATTTCATAATCTCTCCTGGATTATGAGTCTTTTCTAATAATTGTTTCATCTTTTTAAATAATTTATATTTCCAATCTTTTGCAATTATTAATTTAATTGATTTTGGTTGTTTTATTTTTGCTAAATCTTGAATGTGGATTATATCCTTAGATATTTGGATTATCATTTCTTCAGCAGACTCTGCTAATTCATCTATTTTAGAATTATCATATTCTGGCCATTTTTGTTGTGATATAAATGGTTTGTTATCTATTTTTTCCCATAATTCTTCTGTAATATGAGGACAGAATGGATTTAAAATTAATAAGAATTTTTCTAATGTATCTTTACTAACTTCTGGTTCTAATGATTCAAATAAATGTCTAAGCTTGATAACAGCAAAATTATATTTAAATTCTTCAATATCTTCTGTAATACCTTTTATTGTTTTATTTAATTTACTTTCAACTTTGTTTGAAGATTCTCCTATTTTTACAGTTTCAAAATAATTCATAATTTTGTTAATAAACCTAAACACACTTTGGATTCCAGTTGTACTCCATGCAAAGTCTTTATCAGGAGATGCAACAGAAATTAAAAATAATCTTAAAGTATCTGAATTATATTTGTCAATCATTTCAAGAGGATTGATTACGTTTCCCCTACTCTTTGACATAACATGTCCATCTTCACCATGAAGCATGCCTTGGTTAAATAATTTTGTGAATGGTTCATCAATACCATGCATTCCTAAATCTCTTAAAGCTTTTGAAAAGAACCTTGCATAAATCAAATGCATACAAGCATGTTCTGCACCACCTATATATTGGTCAACAGGTAGCCAATGTCCTGCTTGTACTTTTGAAAAAGGTAATTCTTTGTTACCAATATCACAATATCTGAAAAAATACCAGCTGCTATCAACAAAAGTGTCCATAGTATCTGTTTCTCTTCTTGCTTCATTATTACATTTAGGACATTTTACATTAACAAATTCTTCACAAGAATCTAATGGGTTTCCAATTTCTCCAAATTTTACATTTTCTGGAAGTAAAACTGGAAGATCTTTTTCAGGTACTGGAACAGCACCACATTGTTTACAATAAATAATTGGAATTGGAGTTCCCCAATACCTTTGTCTTGATATTAACCAATCTCTTAACTTATAATTAGTTGTTCTTTTACCAAATCCTTTGTCTTCCATCCATTTACCTATTTCTTGTATAGCTTCAATATTATTTTTATCATCGAATTCTTTTGAATTTACTAAACTACCTTGGTCAACAAATGCTCTTGACATTTTTTGAGAATCTAGTTTATAATTTTTAGGTTGAATTACAATTTTTATTGGCAAATTATATTTTTTTGCAAAATCAAAGTCACGTTGATCATGTGCTGGTACTGCCATTACAGCTCCTGTACCATATCCATAAAGGGCATAATCTGCAGTCCACAAAGGTAATCTTTTATTATTAACAGGATTAATGAAATATTTGCCAAGAAAGATTCCATTTTTTTCTTTTCCTTCTGCTGTTCTTTCAATAGTTGTTTGATTTCTTACTTTTGATATAAATTTCTTTATTTTTTCTTCATTTTCAGTATCTTTTGATAATTCTAAAACTAAAGGGTGTTCCGGAGCCAGAACTAAATAAGTAATTCCAAAAACTGTGTCAGGACGAGTTGTAAATGTTGAAATTTTTCCAATCTTGTCTCCATCTTCATCAACAACATCAAAAAAGATTTCTACACCCTTGCTTTTACCAATCCAATTTTTTTGCATTATTTTTATTCTTTCTGGCCAATCTTTTAATTTTTCAATATCTTGTAAAAGTTCATCTGCATATTTTGTTATCTTAAAAAACCATTGTTCAAGATTTTTTTGTTCAACATTTGTATCTTTATGTCTCCAACATTTACCATCATGAACTTGTTCGTTTGCTAAAACAGTATTACATTCAGGACACCAATTAACAGGTGCTTTTTTTCTATAAACCAATCCTTTTTCTAGAAATTTTAAAAAAAAGTATTGGTTCCATTGATAATATTCTGGAGTAGAAGTTATAACCATTTTATTCCAATCATAACTAATACCTAATGCTTTTTGTTGTTTAATAAAATTGTTTATTGATTTTGTTGTATATTCTCTTGGATGAGAATTGTTCTTGATCGCAGCATTTTCTGCTGGTAAACCAAAAGAATCATATCCCATAGGATATAAAACATTGAACCCTTTCAGACGTTTGAATCTTGAATAAATATCACCAATTGTATAATTAAATGCATGGCCCATATGTAGGCCTGATCCAGAAGGATATGGAAACATTTCTAAACAATAAAATTTAGGTTTGTTAGAATCATCTTTATTGAAAACCTTATCATCTTCCCACCTTTTTTGCCACTTTTGTTCGATTTGTTTGAAATCAATGTTTTCTTGTTCCATACTAAGAAGTTATAATGTGTAATATATATATAAATGTAGCGTAAAGGTTAAATTCATCACTTAAAAATGATAACAAATTAGAAAGATTTATATATAAGATATGCCTTGCTAGTACCATATATAAAAAGTACATAATATTAAGTTAAAACAATTAAAAAAGGGCTTCTGATAGGGTTTAAGTATATATAGTAAAAGAGATGGATTCATAGCAATATAAACTCAAAATCAGCTTTATTTGGCTATAGAAGAGATAATTATTACAATATACCTATAAGAGGCACAAAATAAAATGATTATACAAAAAGAATTTTTAAATAAACTAAAAGACTTTGGTCTAAATACATATGAGGCTAAATTATGGTCAGCTTTATTATCAAGAGGAATTTCTACTGCTGGTGAATTATCAGATATTGCAAATGTTCCACGTTCTAGAACTTATGATGTTCTTGAAAGTTTAGAAAGAAAAGGATTTATTGTTATGAAACTTGGTAAACCAATTAAATATATAGCAGTTCCACCAGGTGAAGTTGTGGAAAGAGTTAAAAAAAGAATTAAAAATGAAGCTAATCAAAATGTTAAAGTATTAGATGAAATTAAACAAAGCAAAATATTAGATGATCTTAACACATTACATAAACAAGGAATTGAACTTGTTGAACCAAGTGATATGTCAGGAGCATTAAAAGGTCGTGAGAATTTATATTCACATCTTAACCTAATGGTTAAAAATGCTGAAAAATCAGTTGTTATGGTTACTAGTCAAACAGGATTTGAAAGAAAAGCTGGTTTATTAAAAAAAACTTTTGAAAAATTAAATCAAAGAGGAGTTAAAATTAAAATTGCAGCACCAATTAAAAAAGGAAACAAAGCTGCAAAAGAAATTTCTAAATTTGCTGATGTTAGAGCATTAAAAAATATGAAAGCTAGATTCTGTATAATTGATGGAAAAGAACTTATGTTCATGCTTATAGATGATACTAAAGTTCATCCAGCTTATGATACAGGTATTTGGGTTAATACTGAATTGTTTGCGACTACAATGAGTGAATTGTTTGAGCAGACTTGGAAAGGATTGGAAAAAGTTTAGGTTTTCTTTATTTTTTTATTATATTCCTATTATATGCTTTATATTATAGCTTTTCTCGTATAATAATCTTTATTAATAGATATATTAGACCATATATATAAAGGAGGATTGATATGGCTTTTATTGATAAAGTTAAAAATATGTTAAAGATAGGTAAAGTTCTGTATTATCCTGGTTGTGTATCTAAATTTAAGCAAAAAGAACTAGTTTCTGCATATAAAAAGATTTTAAAAAAGCTTGGAGTTGAGTTTGTAATGATGGAAATCGAAGAATTATGTTGTGGTCTTCCATTATTGAATTCTGGATACAAAGATTCTTTTGAAAATAATGTTGAAAAAAACAAACTTTTGTTTAAAAATAAAGGAATAAGCAAAATTATAACTAATTGTCCAGCATGTGCACATATTTTTAAAAAATATTACCATATTGAAACAGAATATATAGCTGAAACAATATTTAATAATGTAAGAAAACTTGAATTTGAACAAAATCAAAATATTAAACAAGATTTAGTAGATGCAATTGATGGCCAAAGTACAAAAGAAAGAATTTCATTACATATTCCTTGTTATCTTATGCAAGATAAAGAATTAGTTAATAAAGTGAAAATTTTAATTGAAAAACAAGGTTATAAATTAATTAATCTTGATGAAAACTTTTGTTGCGGAACTGGGCATTCACCATTAAGAAAGACAAACCTTACAAAAAATGTTGCAAGATTAACACTTGATAAAGTTGAAACAAAGAAATTACTTACTTTTTGTCCATTATGTTATGAGCATCTAAAAGAAAATAATAAATCTTTAGATATCATTGAATTTAATGAAATATTTGATATAAAAGAACCAAAAAAAGAAATTGAAAGTGAAAAAGGTGATAAAACCCAACAAAAAGTTTCAGAACAAAGCTTGAGTGATGTTCAAGAAAAAGTTTCTAATAAACCAATACAAGAGGAAATACAAAATTGATTGATAAATTAATTAGTATTTGTGGAAAAGAAAATGTAAGTGTAGATTTATTAGATAAATTAGTATATAATTATGATGCTTCACAAAAAAAAGGTTCTGAAGCTTTAGTAATAGTTTGGCCTAGAAATGAAGAACAAATAAGGAAAATTATAGTTTATTGTAACAGAACTAATAGAAATATTGTTATAAGAGGGTCAGGAACTAACCTTGGTGGATGTGTACTTCCAAATAATTCAATTGTTTTAGATTTATCAAAACTAAATAGAGTTCTTGAAATTAATTTAAGAGAAAAATATGTTATTGTTGAATCAGGAATAACAGTTGGACAATTAAAAAATATATTAAAAAAATATAAAAAAATGTTTCCAATTCTGCCTTTTGCTAAAAAAATTGCAACCATAGGTGGAATGGCAGGAAATGATTCATTTGGAGAATATTCATTAAAATATGGTCGAATGTTTGATAATATCCTTGAAATTGATGTTGTAGATGGTACAGGTAAAATATTTAGAACACAAAGAACAAGAGATTTTATTGGAACAGAAGGTTGTTTAGGAATTATAACTAAGATTAAACTCAAAATAATAGATGAGATTATACCAAAATCATTGGATTTATTAAGTTTTGATAGAGGGATTGAATTAATAAATAAAGTTAAAGAAATAAAGGATAATGAAAATATTTTATCTATGCAATATATTAATAAACATGCAGCAGAGGTTGCTAAAATTGAAAAAAAACATTATTTAATAGTTGAATATTTATCAAATGAAGGCAAAATTCAAGATATTAAAAATAAAAAAATAATTTGGAATGTAAAAGAAAAAATATTTAAGGGATTAATCAGTGAAAAATATAATTTTATTGAAAGCCCATCATTAGATTTAAATCGTGCTATCGAATTTCTTAAACTTTTAAGAAAAAAGAATATAGGATTAATAAGCCATATTTCGTTAGGCATACATTTATTATTTTTGAAAGAATCACAATTATATGAATTAAGGGAAATATTCCAAAAAATAAGAGAAAATGATGGTTCAGTTTCAAATTTAGGAATAGGTATTAAATATAAAAAATCTTTAAGTGAAAAAAGTGTTAATGAAATAAAAAGTTTAAAAGCAAAGTATGATCCTAATAATATTTTGAATAAAGGAAAATTAATCAATTAACTTAGGATAAATTGAGGTTTAAAAATGAGTGTAGAAAAATGTAATTTGTGTGGATTTTGTAAAGCGGGTTGTCCAATTTATAGATTATCTTCTAGAGAAACTAAATCTCCAAGAGGTTTAATGATACTAATAAAAGAAAAGAAAATCAATAAAATCTTTAATTCATGTTTATTATGTAAATCATGTGAAAAAGAGTGTCCTGCAAGTGTTGAAATAACTAAAGAAGTAAGAAAAGCAAGGGAAAAGTTAATTCTTAATTTAATTGAGAATTCTACGAACAAAAAAATGAAGGAAAACATTGAAACTTTAGGTAATGTTTATGGAATTTGAGATAATTATAAGATTATTATAATATAATTCAAGTAATATAATAAAAACGATAAGTTTATATAGGAATCAGTCATAAGATATATATAAATAATATATAAATATAATCAAAAATACATAATATATGTAAAAAGAGGTGTATAGAAAATGGTTTTAGATCCTGCAAGTGTTGAATTACTTGTTAATTATATTGGAAAACTTCTTCCAAGAATTAATGTAGTTCTTGCTATTATAGTTGGTACATTGGCTGCAATAGTTTATAGTCTTAGAATGTTAGTAATCATGGAAAGAAGAATGGCTAGAGTTGAAACACATATTGAAAGAATGGCTATGAAGATTGCTAAAGAAGAATATAAAATAGAAAAAATGATTAGCAAGAGAGGAAGTAAACGTATTTCCAAAAAGAAATCAAAAAAAAGAAAACCTAAAAGAAGAAAAAAGAGAAGAAAATAATAAATTTTCTTTTTAATTTTTAATTAGTTTACTTAACTACTATTTATATCATAATGATTAAACATAAATCTTTTCATCATGGTTGGTTTTACCATTATAGACTTCACATGAAAAAAACTGAAATTCTTTGTAATAATAGTTTCTCTTCTTTGAAAAATTATCTTGAAAAAATGTTTAATGAATGTCCTAATGATTATTTTCAATCAGGACCAAGAGGTTCTGCTCTTAAAATGAAATTAGATGTAAACAAAATGGAAATAAAAGGACATGAAGTATCAGGATTAGCTGAACAAGGATTAATTAGTTATAATTATAAAAGTGCACATTCAAATGTACAATTATTTATGCTTGAAAGAGATGATAAAACTCTTGCTGTAGAAGTTCCAATATGGTTAAATTCTAATGAAATTCAAGAATACAAAGAATTATTTAATGAAGATTTGCCTTTAACAGGACATATAGATGCTTTAAGAGTTGAGGAAGGAAAAATATGGGTTTGGGATTATAAACCAAAAGCACACTTAGAAAAATATGCTTCTTGTCAAGTTTATTTTTATGCATTAATGTTAAGTAGAAGAACAGGAATCCCTTTAGGAAACTTTATGTGTGGTTATTTTGATGATGATATTGCTTATGTTTTTAAACCTGAAGAAAAAATTATAAAAGGGTTGGTTTCATGAATAAAAACTTTAAAAAAATTGTAAAAGATATTTCAAGTCTAAAGATCCAAGGAGCTGAAAATGTTGCTAAAATGGGTTCTAAAGCAATTTATGTTATTGTTAAAGATTATAAACATAAAAATTCTAAAGAATTATGGAATGATTTAAACAAAGCTAAAAAATTATTATTTAATGCAAGAGCAACTGAACCTGGTTTAAGAAATGCTGTTAATTATATATTACATAATTTACACCATGAAGATGTTAATACTATGAAACATGACCTACATGAACGTTTAAAAACAGTTCAAGAACACTTTAAGAAATCAAAAGATAAAATTATTAAAGTAGGTGCAAGAATGATTAAAAATGGTATGATTGTATTCACACATTGTCATTCATCTACTGTTACTAGAATCTTGATTGAAGCAAAAAAGCAAGGTAAGAAATTTGAAGTATATAATACAGAAACAAGGCCTTTATTCCAAGGAAGAATAACAGCAAAAGAATTAGCTTCACATGGAATCAAAGTAACACATTTTGTTGATTCTGGTGGTCGTTTAGCATTAAAAGAGTCTGACTTAATGTTAATTGGATGCGATGCAATTACATCAACTGGTAAAGTAATTAATAAAATTGGTTCAGAAATGTTTGCTGAAATAGCTATTAAATATCATACACCTGTTTATGTTTGTACAAATTCTTGGAAATTTGATCCTCAAACTATATTTGGATACGAAACTGAAATTGAAAAAAGATATTATAAAGAAGTATGGCCAAATAAACCAAAAAATGTTAAAATATTAAATTATGCTTTTGAAAAAATTAATCCTGAACTTATTACTGGCATTATTTCTGAATTAGGTATTTATAATTGTGATACTTTTATTCATGAAGTTCAAGATACTTATCCTTTTATGTTTGAAAAATAATTAAATTATATTTATTATTTTTTTCCAACCTTTAATTTAGGTAATTGTACAGGCATTGGCAAATTTACTTCCTTGCTTAATAATAATGCTTCAAGAGTACACTTAGCAAAAGTGTAATTTAATAAAGGAGTTATTATTTCTTGTTTTATTGATCTATCTTTTTTATATTGTTTAATAACTTCAGTTATTAATTTTTTCTCGTTTAAGAAAACAAAATTACCAGCTAAATCTATATTACCAACATTCTTTTTTTTTTCATTTAAAAATGAAACTCCATAAGTAAAATCTATTTCTAAAGCTCCTTGATTAGTTGATAAACCCATTTCTTTTGTTCTAAGGTTTTCAATACCTACTTTTTTTTTAATAGAAATATTTCCAGTAATACTATTTTCTCTTTTAACACTTATTTTTGTAAAATTAAATCCAATTATTGTCATGTTTTTTTCACCTCAATTGTTTATGTTATTTTGTCTAATTTAAAGATTTAGTATATGAGTATATAAAGATTATTATAATGGAAACATATATATATAAGAAAATAATAAATATACTATATTAAAAAAGTGGTGAGGTAAATAAATGGAAGCACTAACATATTTAACATACTTAGGGGTTCTTATTTTAATAGGTTTGATAATAACATATTTTTCTGATAGAATGAAAATTCCTAATATTTTTCTTCTTATTGTTTCTGGTATGTTAATTAATTTTATAGTTATAAAATATGCACAAGTAACACATACTACTAAAATTGAATTTCCAGTAGTATTCATAGCAAGTTTATCAATTTTAGCTTTAGTTATGATTATTTTTGAATCAACATCTAAATTTAAATATAAAGAGTTTGATGATTTTTCAGTTTATGCACTTAAATATTCAATAATATTTTTAATTACAAATTTAATCTTTTTTTCAGCAATAGTTTATTTATTTTTAGATGCAAATAATATATTCCTTGCAATGGTATTTGCAGCTTTAATGTCTGGTACTAGTCCAGATGCAGTACTTTATATGCTAAAAGATAGAACTCATAAAGTTCTTCAATTTTTAAAAATTGAATCTATTATAAATACACCTTTAATAGTTTTATTTCCATTTATAATTTTAAATATAATGGAAAAAATGGAAGGAGAATTTGTTTTTACTAATATTGCATCACAAATAATTCCATTTTTGCAACAAATTGCATCAGGAATAGGAGCTGGACTTTTAATAGGGCTAATTATTTTAAAATTATTAAGAAAAATTTATTCACAAACATTAGGACCTTTAATAATCATAGCTTCTGCATTATTAGCATTTATATTAGCTGAAAATATAGGAGGAAATGGAGTATTAGCAGTTACTACACTTGGACTTATGTTTGGTAATGTTTATGTGAAACAAAAAGAACAATTACAAGAGTTCTCAAGAATATTTTCTAATTTCCTAGAAATTACAGTCTTCATATTAATTGGTGTTTTAATAGAATTACCAATGAATGGATTATTTTATTTAAAATCAATATCTTTATTTATTATTTATTTAGGAATAAGATATATAACAATAAACTTTACATTTAAAAAAGAAACATTTAAATTAAGAGAAAAAGTGTTTATGACATTAAGTGCTTCAAAAGGTATATCTGTAGCAGTTGTTGTAGCTTTATTATTAAATATTACACTTAAACTAAAAGGTAAAGAAACATTATTCGTGAATATTCCTGGTGGTCAAGAAATACTTAATTATGCATTAGCTTTTATTCTTTATTCAATAATAATTTCAACAATTGCTATTAAATTGTCTAAGTATTTTATAAAAAGGAAAGTTGTTGTTGAAGAACAAATAGAAATAATAAAAGATAAAAAAAATAATGTTAAAAAAAAGGGAAAAAGAGAAGTTAAAAGAATTAGAAAAATGAAAAAATTAAGAAAAGAGATTAAAGTGTTGAAAGATAAGAAGAAGAGATAAATTGAAATTGTTTAAAAGATAAATTTACAATGTGTTAAATCTAAACCAAATAATAATTAAATAATAACAAAAATTTTAATAATAATAATAATGACATTTAAAATAAAGATAGGTACTGCTGGAAATATTGATAATGGAATTCTTAAGTCACTTGTTAAATTAAAAAAATTAGGATTAGATGGCCAAGAAGTTGAATTTGTAAGAGGAGTTAGAATGGGTAATTCACTTGCTAAGGAAGTTGGTTTGCTTAGAAAAAAGTTGAAGTTGGAATTAAGTGTGCATGCTCCTTATTATATCAACCTTTGTTCTGTTGAAAAAATAAAGATCAAAGATAGTATGAAACGTATCCTTAAAAGTTGTGAAAAAATGTACTATCTGGGCGGTGGAAATGTTGTGTTTCATGCTGCTTATTATGGAAAAAGAAGTAAAAAAGAAGTTTATGATTTTGTTAGTGAAAGGATTGGAGAAATGCAAGATGTTATTAAGGATGAAGGTTTTAAAAAAGTAAAATTAGCTCCTGAAACAACTGGTAAGGCTTCACAGTTTGGAGATTTAGATGAATTATTACAATTAGTTAAAGAAACTAAGTGTGGTATTTGTGTTGATTTTGCACATTTACTTGCTAGAGATGGCAAGATTGATTATGACTCTGTTATGAAAAAGATTAAGCATCTTAAACATGTACATTGTCATTTTTCAGGGATTGAGTTTAGTGCCAAAGGTGAGCGTAGGCATTTGATTACAAAAGGGAAAGATATAAAAGAGCTTTTGTCCTACCTAAAGAAATATAAGATTAATTGTATGATTATTAATGAAAGTCCTAATCCACTTGGTGATACGTTGAAGACTAAGAAGATTTTGGAAGGTATGAAGTTGAGATAAAAATAATAAATGTGATTGTTTTATTCTTAATAATAAACCATGACCTATAAAATTGAGTTTAAAATCTATTAAAGGTTGTTTTATTATAGAAAGATTTATATTAATTTTAAAGTTAGTATATATTAAAATTAAGTTTTAATATGTATTGAATAAAAACTAAGGTGATATAAATGGCTGAACTAAAAAAAGATGAAAAAATAAAAAGAATGCAAAAAGTATGTCAATTAATTGGTGATCTGGATACAGAAATTATACTTGCATCTAATGATGGAATAATTGAAAAAAGAATTGCTGATAAAGTAAAACTACCTTTTTTGCTTAGCAATATTAAATAGTTAAAAGTAGAACTTGAAGAAGATATTACAAAATTGGCTTTGGAAAAATAGTATATAAATATTATAAACTGGAGACAATTCCTAAGGAATAAAATGACTAAAATATTACTTGACACAAACTTTTGTATGATTCCGTTTCAGTTCAAAGTAGATATATTTACTGAAATTAAAAGAATTGTTGATGGGAATTATGTAGTTTGTGTATTGGATAAGACCATTGATGAGCTTAATGAATTGGTTAAGATTGGTAAGGGAAAGAATAAGATTAATGCAAAACTTGCTTTACAATTGCTTAATAAGAAGAAAGTTAAAATAATTAAGACAAAATCTGAGAAGTATGTTGATGATTTGATTGTTGATTTAGTTGGTGATGATTGGATTGTGTGTACTCAAGATATAGGACTTAGGAAAAGGTTGAAGATTAAGAATAATAAAGAAAAAAAGAATGTTAAGATTATTATTATGAGACAAAAGAAGTATTTAATAATTGTATAAATTAACTTAACACAAAAGATAATTTCTATATTGAAAATAATAATAAAATAGGATAATCATGTATAAAAATGTAAATTTTAAGTATTATTAAACAAATTTCCTTTTAAAACAAGAGTATTTATAAAGGAATAGACATTACCAAAGTATAATTACTTATAAAGGATTTATAAATGATAATGGTTAAAAAGAGTTTATTTATAAACAAAATTAATATAGGGGGTTTTTTCAATGGCAAAAAAAGCTAAAAAAGGCAAAAAAGAAGCAAAAACCATAAAAATAGTAAATATAGTAGTTTCAACAAGTTTAGAGCATGACATACCTTTAGAAAAAATGGCAGCTACGCTTAGTAATACAGAATATAATCCAGAACAGTTTCCTGGGTTAGTAATAAGAATCAAAGATCCTAAGACTTCTGCACTAATATTTAGTTCAGGAAAAGTAGTATGTACAGGAGCTAGAAACATGGCAGATGTAGATGCTTCAATTAAGAAAATCATCAAAAGCCTACATAAAATCAATATCAATATAACAGTTAAACCAGTTATACAAATTCAAAATATGGTTGCATCTGGAAGTATTGGAATGGATCTTAACCTTAATACATTAGCAATGAAATTAACTAATGCTGAATATGAACCAGAACAATTTCCAGGTTTAGTATACAAACTAGGAGATAAAGAAGGTCCAGGAAGAGCAACATTCTTATTATTTAGTAATGGAAAAATTGTTTGTACTGGTACTAAAAGTGAAGAAGATGCTCATATTGCATTAGATAGACTAGTTAAGACATTAAAAGCTATTAAGAAACAGAAGTAAGCAAAAGCAAGCAGAAATAAATAGCAATTCAATACTAGGTTAATTGAAATAGATAATGCAATTAATAAATCTTTATAAATTTTGATTTTTTTTATTTTTTAAAAAAGAGGTTAATAAACTAGATTGAGTACCAAAGTACATATTAAGTCTCAATATAGATTTATACTTGTTAAATTTAATATTAAAAAGGTTGGATAGATAAAATGGATGCATCAGAACAAATAAAAATATTCCAAGAATTTCTTGAAACTAATTATCATGCCAAATTATTAGAAAAAATAAGAAAAGGTCATAATACATTTACAATAGATTTTTTAGAATTATCTAAATTTAATCCAGAATTAGCAGATTTAATGCTTGATCAACCAGAAGATGTAATTAGAGCTGCTGAAATAGCTGTTGAACAGTTTGATCTTCCAAAACCAATAGCTAATTTTAGAATAAGAATAAAAAATTTATCACAATTACAAGAAATATTAATCAGAGAAATTAGAAGTACACACATAGGTAAATTTTTGTGTGTTAAAGGAACAGTAAGACAAAAATCTGATGTAAGACCACAAGTAACAAATGCAAGATTTGAATGTCCTAGTTGTGGAAATATAATTTCAGTTATACAATTAGATCAAAAATTTAAAGAACCTAGCAGATGTGGATGTGGCAGAAAAGGTAAATTTAGATTATTAAGCAAAAAATTAATCGATGTTCAAAGAATTTCACTTGAAGAAGCATCAGAAGATCTTGAAGGTGGAGAACAACCAAAAAGAATGAATTTATTTTTAAAAGAAGATTTAGTAAGTCCATTGTCTGATAAAAAAACAAATCCAGGTAGTAAAATAATGATTAACGGAATAATTAAAGAAGTTCCAATTACATTAAGATCAGGATCACAATCAACAAGATTTGATTTATTAATTGAAGCTAATTATGTTGAAGCAATGCAAGAAGATTTTTATCAAATCCACATATCTAAAGAAGAGGAAAAAATAATTCTTGAACTTTCAAAAGATTCTAAAATAGTTAAAAAATTAATAACAAGTGTTGCTCCATCTATTTATGGTTATGAAAGAATTAAAGAAGCGCTTCTTTTACAATTAGTTGGAGGAGTTAAAAAAACTAGGTCAGATGGAGTTACAACAAGAGGAGATATGCATGTTTTACTTATAGGAGACCCAGGTGCTGGTAAATCTCAATTATTAAAGAGAATGAGTAAAGTAGCACCAAAATGTAGATATGTTAGTGGTAAAGGTGTCTCTGGTGCTGGTTTAACTGCTTCTGTACTACGTGATGAATTTTTAGGTGGATGGACACTTGAAGCAGGAGCTTTACCATTAAGTAATAAAGGTTTTTGTATGATTGATGAAATTGATAAAATGACTACAGAAGATAGAAGTGCAATGCATGAAGCTCTTGAACAACAAACTATTTCTATTTCAAAAGCAAATGTTCAAGCAACATTAAGGTGTGAAACAACAGTTCTTGCAGCTGCAAATCCCAAATTTGGAAGATTTGATCCATATGATATATTAGCAAAACAAATTGATATGCCTCCTGCATTAATCAACAGGTTTGATCTTATTTTTGCTATTAAAGATGTACCTGATGAAGCAAAAGATAAATTAATGGCAAAACATATTTTATCATTACACCAAAACCCAGATATTGGCGAAGCAGAAATTTCAACTGAACTTCTTAGAAAATATATTTCTTATGCTAGGCAAAAAAGTAAACCAGTATTAACTGACTCTGCATTAGAAAGAATTAAAGAATTTTATATTGAAACAAGAATGTCTGGATCAGAAGAAGGAAAGATTACATCAATACCAATTTCTCCAAGACAATTAGAAGGATTAGTTAGGTTAGCAGAAGCTTCTGCAAAATTAAGATTGTCAGACAAAGTTATGAAAAAAGATGCAGAAAGAGCGATTAGTATTATGTATTATTGTTTATCACAAATAGGAATAGATCCAGAAACTGGTAAAATAGATATAGACAGAATTGCTTCAGGTATATCTGCTTCACAAAGAGGGAAAATATCTATAATTAAAGAAATTATATCTGAACTTGAAAATAAACTTGGAAAAGTTATTCCTATTGAAGATGTTGTTAATGAATGTGAAAACCAAGATATTAAAAGAGATGCATGTGAAGAAGTAATTGAAAGATTAAAACGTTCTGGTGATATATTTGAACCTAAAAGAGGGTTTATATCTCGTATATAAATTAGTATAATAATATAATTTAATAAAAAAACATAATTAGAAAATGGTTAAAGAATCTAATAAAAGACAAATTGCATATAAAATTTCTATAGAAGACATAAATAAATATCCTTACCATAAACAAGAAGGGTGGCTTCCAAATTATATTGATTTTCAAAATAAAAAAGTATCTAGAATAAATATTATTTCTACTATTATTCTTAAACCAATGGAAGGAGATGTAAAACAAGATGTAATTGTTGTTGATGATGGAAGTGACCAAATCGAAGTAAGAACTTTTGAAGATGATTTTGATTTTAAAACATATGAAATAGGAGAGATTGTAAAAATAATTGGTAGAATAAGAGAATTTAATGATAAAAAATATATAATTCCTGAAATAATTAAAAAAATGAAAGATGTAAAGGTTCTTGAATTAAGAAAAAAAGAGTTAATTATTGAAAAGTTAAAAAATAAAGAAAAAAAAAATGAAAATAAGATTATTGAAAAAAAACCTGAACCAAAAGAAGAAAAAATAATAAAAAGTGAAAGTTTGTCCACTTATGATAAAATTATTAGTGAAATCAGAAAAATTGACAAAGGTAATGGAGTAAATATACAAGATATTTTGATTAATCTTAATATTCTTAATGGTGAAGAATTAATAACTGAACTATTACAAAAAGGGGATGTATTTGAAATAAGTCCTGGTAAAGTTAAAGTTTTAGAATAATTTAGGTTTAAAGCACTTAACTAAAGAAAATAGGTGTAACAAATACTTCTAATAAACCAGCTACAACTAAAATTAAAATTGCAATTACAATTAATTCTGAAGAATCTAATAAAATGTTTTCAAATTTCTTTGTTTTAAAATGGTGTTTGGCAATTGCAAAAGAAATAATTCCACCTGCAAGTCCTCCAACAAAATATGCTGCAATCTCAGGTATACCATGAATCATATATCTTAAAAAACCAGCCATTACTACAGAAAAATATCCTCCAGTTATGCTATTCACAGTTGTTTTACTAATCTCTTTTAAACCATTATTAATAAAATCTCCAGTTGCAGTTGCTATTACTGATGAATTCCAAGTTAATATGAAAATAGCACCTAATCCAAATAAAAATGAGAATAATATACAAAAAATAAGTACTTTAATATTATTTAATAATATTTTAACAAAAATATCATTTCTAACAACACTATTAGTAATTCTACCATTTATAGCAAATAATGTTTCTTTTTGAACTTTGAAGAAAAAATTACCTAATTGAAAATAGTTTGGTAAAAGAACATACCAAAAAACATAACCAATAGTTATACCAAAAAATAAAAACATAAGAAATTCAACTGCTTTTCCGTGTTCTTTAAGAAGTTTTAATTCACTTTTAAAAATAGTATCTTTAATTTCTTCAGACTTCATAATATTATACATTAAAGGCATACAAGCCATTACTGTTAAAAAAACCATTAATAAACTAGAATATTCTTGAAAAATCCACATTGATAATAATATTGAAATTGATGAATAAAAAAAACCAAAGAACATTAATTCATAAGGGTTTTTTTCAGCTTTAAATGGACTTATAAAGGATTCTATTACCATAATATGTTTTTGATATGTATATATTTAAAGTTATCTAAAATCTTTTAGATTTTAGGACCTTCAAATTTAAATTTGAACGTATCTAAAATCTATATTAATAATACATTAATTAAGATAAATTTAAAAAAGAATAATGATTTTTAGACATATATGAGTGATTATGAAAAATTATTGGAAAAAGCAAGAAAAGAAGTACCTAAAAAAGTACTTGAAGTATCTAGATTTGAGATAATTAAAGTTAAAGGTCATTTTCAAGGAAACAAAACCATAATTAATAATTTTTATCAAATTTCTGATAATTTTCATAGAGATCCAAAACATTTAATGAAATTTATATTAAAAGAGTTAGCAACACCAGGAGAACTAACAAAATCTGCATTAATTTTAGGATCAAAAGTTCCTTCTGCAAGAATTAATGAAAAAATTAATAAATATGCAAAAGAATTTGTAATTTGTAAAGAATGTAATAAACCTGAAACAAAATTGATTAATAATGGAAATATTACAACACTTAGATGTTTAGCATGTGGTGCTCATCATCCAATTAAATCAAAAATATGAAGTGATATTATGGAATTAATTGTTAAAAAACATATTTCTCATGAAGGAAAGATAATAATTGCTATTTGTGATAAAGATTTACTTGGTAAAAAATTTGAACAAGGAGAATTACAATTAGATCTTACATCTAATTTTTACAAAGGTGATTTGGTTAATGAAGATGAAATTAAAAAAATATTAAAAAATGCTCACCTTATGAATATTGTTGGTGAAAATTCTATAAATTTTGTTGTAAATAATGGATTTATTAAAAAAGAAAATATATTAAAAATTGATAATATACCTTATGCACAAGCACTGATTTTAAAAGAAGATGAATAAGTTTGTTTGTATTATGCACTAAACCAAGCACCTAGTCCTGTTTGTTTTTCTTTATCTTTTCCAAATACACCTTCAACTCTCCTTTTAGTAAGTTCTAAAGTTTGCCTAACATAAGGAGCAACATTATATTTTTCTGCTAAACTAATACTTGGTGCTAAATATTTAATAATACTTCCATGTGATATTGTGAAAATAATTTTTCCTTTACATGTTAAACAATTTCCAGTTAAAGGAGGTCGCCTATATTTAGTGTTACAATTTACACACCTAAATTGTTGTTGAGAAAATTTTCTTAAATTTCCTTTAATATCTTTAAGGAAATGTTTGTCTATTACTAATCTTGCTACATCTGATGCATTAACTGCTCTTATTTTTACAGCTAAATCCATTTGTCCTTTTAATTTATCTTTCATTGAAGGTAGAGTTTTATATGCTGAACACAAAATCCCATTATTAAAATTATTTGTATCATGAGTAAAATTCCATTTTTCGTATTGTTTTGGAGTATTTAATGTTTCTTCAACTCTTTTTATTTTAACATCCCAAGGCATTTTGTATTCAAGAGCAGACTCATATAATTCTAAAGGATATCTTGGTTGAATATCTATATTAAATGCCATATCATCAACTTCTGTAGGTATTAAAATTGAAGTTAATACTAAAGGAGCATCCTGTGTTGAACCTCTACTTCCTGGCAAATATTTTCTTGAAAAATTAAGTAATCCATCTAATAATAAAAATAACCCAGCTTCATCACCATCACAATCTCTCCTAAGACAAGCATGAAATAAAGGATGTGCTAAAAGTGCTTGTGTTTGTGAAAATCCTATTATTCTTGCAACAGTACCTGCAGAAATGTGTGGTGCTAAAGCAACTACAAAATTACCTATTAAATCTTCTTTTTTATTTAAATTATAATAAGGTTCAAGACCATACATTTTTTCTAAACAATCATCTACAAATTTTGTTACTCTAAATAAAACATCGTCAAATGGTTCATCACCACCCACCCTACAACAAGGAATAATTATATCTTGTACCTTTAATTCAATTATTTGATTTTCATTAATTAATTCTTTACCAAGATAATCTTTATTATAACCTAATTTTTTCAATTTTTCAATACTTACATTAATTTCTTTTGGTTTAAAATGAGTTAATGGCGCTTCAGATGCATCTAACCTTATTGTTCCATCTTTATTTACGTAAAGATTATTTTTTGCCCTTAAAATACCTTTTGCAATATGTTCAGGAGTATGATCTTTACTACTTGTACCTCTAACTCCTTTAATCAAATCAGGATATACAGATAATTTTAATCTTTTTAAAGCTAAATTAAAATAATAATTAATATTAATTATTTGTTTTTGATATGGATAAGTTCTACCATGTGTTTCACATTCTTCTTTTTCAATTAATCCACAAGTATTACAATAAAATAATTTTTTAGTCTTATTATTACAGTTTTCACAAATTCTGAAGATAGTATTTTTATTACATTTATCACATTTATATACTGGGAAATTTGCAGTTACTTTTCCTTTTTCTAAAGCAGATTGAAAACTTCTTAATCTGCCTCCTTCATCACCTATTGGAAATAATACTTGTGGTGATCCAGTAAGTTTTCTCATTTTTGCTTTTTCTGGCCTTCCCATCCTTGCACCAATAAAAGTCCCATTTTTGTCTCTAATTTTTATTTTTGAAATATTATTAATAGTTTTTAATATATCTTTAGAATTATCAATAAAATTACTCAAATTTGTATTAAAGTTATTAAATAAATAAGATAAAATAATTGAATTATTTTGTTCAATAACAACAAACTCATTATTAATACACAAATGTTCCAAACCAATTAATTCTAATAATCTTTTAGGTTTATTATCTAATTGAAGAATTATTTTATTAATATTTTCTCCATTTTTTTCAATTTTCCCACCATTAAGCCAATCATATAAAATTATTAATTGTTCACAAGAAATTTCTTTCCAATGATAAGTATACAATGGATGTAAGGGTATTTTTAATCTTTCAGAAAATAAAATAGCTTGTTGAGCAGTGATTTTTGTTTTAAAAGGATTTTTAAGTAAATCATTTATTAATATTTCATCTACATCTGTTAAATCTGAAATTTTTGAAGGATCTAAAGTACCAAAAATATTAACACATGATTTTTCAAATTCAACAATCCACCATTCTTCGCAATAACCAACTGGAACTAATGAATGTGCTCTATCAAAAAAATCACCATAACTAATTAATAAATCACCTAAAAATAAAATTTCCTGTATTTCTTTTTTATATTTTTTTGCTTTTTTTTCAGTATCAAAAATCATAGTAGTTTGATCTTTTAATTTTACAATTGGACCATGAAGAGTATCACAAGGAGTCAAGATACCACCTTTACTAGGTCTTTCTACTTTTATATGTGTTGCATAACCAAAGAAATCATTTAATACCTGCATTGTTGCTGGATGTACTGCTAAAGCTGAATATCCACTTGTCCTTGCACGACCGTATCTTAATCTAAACCCACCAGTTCTTAGAGGAAATCCTAAAACAGGACGTCCTGCAACTAAATCACTAATATAGGTATAATCTGGTGTTATTTTTGGTTTATTTTTGTTGTCTGTTGGTTTTATATCATCTCTTGCTTTTGATTTTTTTTGTATTTTAATAAATTCTTCTAAGAATCTCCAATGCCCTAAATCAAATTCATCACACCATTTTATAAGATCTTTCCAAACTTTTGGTGCTTTTAAAGCCATACATTCTGCTTGCATTAAACAAAAACCACTCCTTAATAAATTAGTTTCAATCCTAGGTAAATCTTTATAATTACTTACTTCCCATTTTTCAGAAGGGTCACCACTTATTTCAATTGGAAGGTTTTTTCCCAAAAAATTAGATTCATTTTCAGAAGGAAAATATTGTAGATTTGTTACATAATCATGAAAATCACTTAATTCTCTATGTATTCTTTTTATTTCTTTTTCATCAGGATCATATTCTGCATAACCCATTTTTATTCGAATATAATCACCAATTATTAAAGACCAAGATGCAATTGTTGCACCAGCACTCCTAATAGGACCTGAATAATACATACAAAAATATTCTTTACCATCCCTTCTTTTTTTAATTTTTAATTCTGTAAATCCTTCCAAAGGACTAGAAACAACACCTAAAGTAATATATGCAAATCCTGTCCTAATTCCAATTTCCATTGCTTCTTTTTTATCTTTAAATTTACAATATTTTTCTTGAGCAATTTCTAATGCAATTGTTAATGCTACTCTTTTATCCAGAACTCCAAATTTCTTTTCAAGATCTAATATTCTTTTTTCTACACCCTTTTCAATTATTTGAGGAGCAACAATAGAAATTAATCCAATAACTCTTTCTGCTGAGTTTTTTGCTGGCCTAATTTCAACATCATCAACAGGATCTAAACCTTTTTTTCTTGCATCTTTTGCAATATTTAATTCAGTGTCAACTTTAGATAAAATTGAATCAAAATATGTTCTCATTTCTTTACTACAAATTATAGCCATTTTATTTTATTTTATTCCTCAAAGTTCATAATTTTTATTTTTCTTGTTTGTAAATTAACAACAACAACTCTTGCTGGTTGTGGTTTTAAACCTCTTTTTTCTTGATTAGGCATTATTCCTGTCCAAGCAGATGCATTAATAAGAGTAATATTTCTATAAATAGCAGTCATCGCTCTATGTATATGCCCAGTTACAAAAAAATCAGGAATTTTATCAATAACAAGATGATCTTTTTCAGGTGTAGGTAATGATAATGTTGATTGGTGCGTTGGGGCAAGATGTCTTCTTTTTAATAAATATTTCATTGTTAAATCTACTCTTTCTTGACCACCTGCAGTCCTTATACTATCTACATTTTCTGAATAAGGAATTAAAGAATATCCATGATACATTAAAATATCAAATCCTGAAAAAGTTTCATTAGCATGAATATTAACATATGAAGGACTACTTACCATTAAAGTATTTGGTAAATCATAAATGGGTTTTGCAAAATCTTTATACAATGGTGGTTGTGGTTCTGCTATCCTCATAGCATCATGATTTCCAGGACAAATAATAATTTTTATATGTTTTGGTATTTTTTTAATATAATTTGCAAATTCTTTATATTGTTCATAAATGTCTGGAATATTCAAATCTTTTTCTTGATTAGGATATATACCTACACCTTCAACTAAATCTCCAGTTATGAATAAATATTTAACTTTGGAAGCAATTTCTTTTTGTTCTTCATTTCCTATTTCTAAATTAATCCATTTTATGAAATTATTAAAAGAATCTTTTAAAAAATAATTTGAACCCAATTCCATGTCTGAAGTAAAAAGAGCGTATGCTTCATTAGGACTTTTTTTAAATTCTTTTTGAAATGGTATATCTGGCCACAATATATTATTTGAAAAAATAATATTATTACCATTTACCCCTTGAATCCCTATTACTTCATCCAAACATATGTCTTTTGCTTCTTTATAAAGTTCAGATTTATTTTTATTTATTAAAACTTTTATTGATCCTGTTAAATCTTCAACAGTTAATATTATGTTGGAATTTTTTGTTTCCCTTTTTTCAGTTACCATAGCTATTATTGAAACTGCTTCTTTATCTTTCTTAGCTAAAATCTTATTTATAGATAAAATATTGTTAAGTTCTTGTCTATTAATCAACATATTTTTAATTTGTTCATACCTTGATCTAAAATAACTAACAAAATCATTATATGTTCTTTTTTTGCTTTCTTCTTCATAAGAAAAAATTATTTTAAGTCCTTTTTGTTTTTCTTCTTTTTTATCATTTTCTTCTTTTTTTGAAATTGATTTAATAAATTCTTTAATTATTTTTAATTCTTTATTTTTCTCATTTAAAACACTTAACCTATTATATTCTAATATTGAAAAAGGTTTGTCTTTGTTTAAAATTGTTAAAAAATTATTATTAATTACAACAACTGAATCATATTTAATTTTTTTAATTGTTTTGTTAATTTCGTCTTTTTCTTCCTGTTTTTTGTTTGTAAAAGAGTTTATAAAATTATTAGAAGTTAAAAATCCATTATCTAAGAAAAGGTTAACTATTTCTTTTTTTTCTTCTAAAACCCCCATACTAATCACTTCCATATTATTTTATATCTAAAGAATTTTTTAAAGTTGTTTTAATTTTAGATAAAATTGCTTCAGGTACTGCAAGAGATATTTCTCTTGTTCTTCCATACCTTCCTTTTGAGATTACTGAAACATTAATAATACCTAACATATCAAGTTCTGCGATTATATCTGAAATTCTCCTTTGTGTTAATGGTCTAAATTTAACATGATCGCACAATTTTTTATATAACTCATACACTTCACCTGTAAATATGAAATTCTTTTTTTGTGAATAAATTTCTAAAATTGCATAAAGTGTTAATTGTGATTGTTTTGGTTGGCTAATTATTATATCGTAAACTCTATCTTTTTCTATTTTTGCTTCTGCTTTATCAATGTGAGCAATTAAAATGTTTTTTTCATCTCCTCTTTCTGCAATTTCCCCTGCAACTCTTAACAATTCTAAAGCTCTTCTTGCATCACCGTGTTCTCTTGCTGCATAAGCTGCACATTTTTCAATTAAACCTTGTTCTAAAATATTTTCTTTAAATGCTTTTGTTGCCCTAAGTTTTAAAATGTCTTGAATTTGAAGAGCATTGTATGGTGGAAAAACTATTTCTTCTTCACTTAAAGAACTTTTAACTCTTGGATCAAGGTTATCTGCAAAAATTACATCATTAGATATACCTACAATACTAACTTGTGCATTAACTAATTCTGAATTTATTCTTGTTAAATTATATAAAATTTCATCTCCTGATTTTTTAATTAATTGATCTATTTCATCTAATACTAAAACTAATAATTGTTTTTTTTTATCAAGAATTTTATAAAATATATTATATACTTCTTCAGTTGGTAATCCTGTTGCTGGGATTTCTTTTCCAAAAAGCCTAGATATTTGTGCCATTAATCTATATTCTGTATCTGCTACTTTTTTTAATTTACAATTAATGTAACAGATCTTAACAGGTACTTCATTCTGTTCTGCCATTTTTAGAATTTCGTTTGATATAAATTTAATAGTAAGTGTTTTACCAGTTCCAGTTTTACCATATACAAATAAATTTGAAGGTTTATCTAATTTTAAAATTGGTGCTAAGATATTTGCTATGTGTTTTATTTCTTTTTCTCTGTGTTTAATTGTTTCTGGAGTATAAGAAGCTTGTAATACTTTCTTATCTCTAAATAAGCTCTCTTTACTGAGAAAATCATTCAAAAAACCCTTCAACCCCTTTTCTTCCATACATTTCCAAATGAAGCAGAGGTTTTTAAATATTTGTAATTCTGTATAGTAGTTACTATAGTCCTACCCCTTGAGTTCGTATGGAAAGGATTTTGTTATAGTTTTGTTTTATTTGGAGAATTATATATGAAAATAAATGTGACTTTTTTGTCTCTTTTTTTTGTTAATATAGAATAAACTTAATCTTATTATTATATATATATTATATTATATTATATTAT
>CAXGTL010000003.1:0-54111 GCA_964012725.1 Candidatus Woesearchaeota archaeon | reverse complement strand
TATGGAAAAAAATGTTGGTAAAACTGATAAAATTATTAGAGTGATTCTGGTTTTAATATTAGCATATTTAGGATATGCATATAGTTATTGGTGGTTTGTTTTGGCTGCATTGTTGTTGATTACAGTGTTTACAGGTTTTTGTTGGCCATATACATTGTTTAAGATCAATACTTGTAAAAAAGAATAAATAAAAAATAATAAGAGGCGATATAAAATGAATAAATTATGTACCATATTATTAATAGTTTTATTATTAAGTGTTAGTTTAGTCTATGCAGAAGTTGAAGAAGAAGCTGTTGAAGATATGATCAATGCAAATTTATATAAAACTATAACAAGTAAAAATATAACATATGATAAAACTGGTTCATGTGGTTTTGCAAAATCATATATGTACAAAAAAGCAGGATATGGAAAAATAGGACATGGAGCTTTTGGTTCTGGAATATTAAAAATTGTTTATTTTGCATTTGCAGCATTTTTGTTTTCAATAATATTTTGGTTAACACATAATTGGTTAGTTAAAGGTAAAAAGAAGAGAAAGTAATTAATTTACACAAAGATTTATATAGAATAAAGTTATAAATAGTAAATAAAAACAATTAAATTAAAATAAGAGGTGATTAGATGAAAAAAATATTAATTTTAGCTGTTTTGCTTGTTCTAATGATGTTAGTTGGATGTGCAGTACCTATGGATGAAGAACCTATAGAACCTACACCCGCAGAACCTACTGAACCAGTAGAACCAGTTGAGCCTATGGAACCAGAAGCACCTGCAGAAGGCAATATACAAATTGTAGATGGTGAATTTGTCCCAGCAACATTAACTGTAAAAGTTGGTGGAACTGTAACATGGACTAATATGGATGATATGAAACATCTTGTATCTTCAAGTAGACCATATATAAAATCAGATGTTCTAGAAAAAGATGGTGTATTTAGTTATACATTTGATAAAGCTGGAAGCTTTGATTATATCTGTGCATTACATCCTGGAACAAGAGGAAATGTAGTTGTTGAAGAATAAGCTTTTTGTTTTTTTTTCTTTTATTTTTTTTAACTAATTACATTACTACAACCAACATAATCACAGATTCTTCCTTTATGCTTAAATCCTTTAATACAACAATTAGATATTGATTTGTGTATTATTTGTATTGCTTGATCTATTTCTTTTTCTGAGATTATGTAAGGTGGAATTAATCTTATTGTTCTATGACCACAACCAACTGTAACTAATCCATGCTTTAACATTTCTATTACTAAATCATCTCTTTGTTTTTGTGTTGGTACATCAAATGCACACATCAAACCAAGACCTCTTGGATCTTGTATTTGTGGATGTTTGTCATGAAGTTCATACAAACGTTTGACAAGATATTTACCATGTTTAATATTCTTTTTTAATAAATTATATTTTTTTATTGTTTTAATTGTTTGTAATCCCATTGCTAAGTCAAGTAAATGTCCACCACCCCATGTACTAGAGATTGCACCTGGTTTTGGTTTTAATTTTTTGTTAGCAATAGTTGCTCCTACTTGCAATGCTTTTGCAGATGAAATTATGTCAGGCTTTATGTTAAAGTTTTCCATTGCCCACCATTTACCAGTTCTACCTATACCTGCTTGTACTTCGTCTGATATAAGAAATATTTTGTTTTTATTAGTAATTTTTCTTATTTCCCTTACCATGTTTCTTGGTGGAATCCTGTACCCACCCTCACCTTGTACTGGTTCCATAATAACAAAAGCAATATCTTCAGGAGATGCTTCTGATTCTAATATTCTTCTTAATCTTTTTCCAGCTTTTTTATTATATGGTAATCTTCTGAATGGAATTGTAGGATAATGACCTTTTTGTACTGACTTAGAATTTGTTGCAGATAATGCTCCCAATGTTCTTCCATGAAATGATGATTCAAAACTAATTGCAAATTTTGCAGTTGGTTTATTATAAAATGCTGTTTTCATTGCATTTTCCACTGCTTCTGCACCTGAGTTTATTAAAAAAGCTGAATTCAATCCTCTTGGTGAAATCTTTATTAATTCATCAATTAAATCTTGGTGTTCTTTTGGTAAAAAGTCTTGACCTGCTACTTTAATAGGTGTATTTTTGAATGATTTTAGTACTTTTAACATATCTGGATGATTATAACCTAATGGATTGGATGCTATTTGTGATGCAAAGTCTAAGAAAGTGTTTCCATCTAAATCCTGGAAATAACAACCTTTGCCTTTTGTTGTTTGTACAAATGGATATAAACCTGCCCAACCTAAATTAGTTTTTTTATTTTTCTTTAGAAATTTTCTTGATTTTTTTCCAGGGAGTTTTCTAAGTTTAAGATTCATATTGACCTCTTTTTTTTGATTTAAAATAAATTAAACAATAAACTAAATAAATTATAATTTACCTTTCTTTGCTTTCATTACAACCAATTTCTTTAGATTAGTTGCATTCTTAATACAATCTTTTCTTAAAGTTGTAAAAGCTTTTACACATTCTTTGTGTTTTGATTTTTTAGCGTCTTTTATATATTTATCAATGTTCCATAGAACTTGGTTTAGTTTAACTAATTGTTTCATTACATTGTAATTGCAGTCACAGACCACACATTTTTTTGCCATAATAGTTCACCTACTTTTTATATATTTTATTAAATAATACAAGTTTTTGGAGGTTTCTTTAATAATAAACCTAATAACTTAATAGCATTGTCAACATCATCTGCATGTGCTATACCTATTGTTGAGTGCATGTTTCTAACAGGTACACCAACTACTGTTGCTGGTACTCCTCCTCTTGAAAAATAAATACTAATTGCATCTGTTGTTCCTTTATCACTAACATCCCATTGGATAGGTATCTTGTTTTTCTTTGAAATTGCTTCTAACCAACCATTTATACATTTGTTTCCAATCATATCAGAATCTTTTGCTGTGATTGTTGGACCTTTTCCTAATATTTGTGTTGCATTTTCTGAATCTGTGTCTGTTGCATCTGTTACATCGATTGCAATTGCCCAATCAGGATTAACATGATATGCAGAAGTTTTTGCTCCATATAAACCCATTTCTTCTTGAACTGTAAACACAAAATAAACTTCATTTTTCTTTACTTTATGACATAGTTTTGCTAATTGAATAAGCATATAACAACCAATTCTGTCATCAACTGCTTTACCACAAATTATCTTCTTATCACCTAATTTTTGTGTTTCTTGAATTAATGATATAAAGGACCCTATTCTTACTCCTTTTTTTTTTAATTCTTTTTTTGATAAACCTGTATCAATTATTAAATTTTTATCCTTAGGTAATTCTTCAATATCATCACCCTCACTTAATAATTTAGTTGTTATAACTCCATTTACAGATTTTATTTTTGTTTCAATTAAAACTCTTTGACCAATAAGAGTAACATTATCAATTCCACCTATTTTTTCAAAATGTATCCTACCATTTGTATCAATAGATTTTACCATTAAACCTATTTCATCCATGTGAGAAGCAAACATTACAGTTGGTTTTGGTCCTTTCTGATGTGCTATCAGATTACCAGCTCTATCAATTTTTACAGAATTAACATAAGGCCTAATTTCCTTTTTAATAAATGCTCTAATCTTTTCTTCAGAACCAGATACAGCATGTATGTCCATGAGTTTTTTTAGGAGTTTGTAGTCCATTTTGAGTTTCACCTATTTTTTTTATTAATAAATTTTTTAGTTTTTTTAGTTAACTATGTTAATTATTGGTTTGATTGTTTTTAAATGTTGTGGTGAAAATTGCTCTGTAAAAAATCTTGTTCACTCACGTTCACTGTTGCCCTGCCTGCTAGTACTTATAGAAAGATTAGTCCTAGCCACGGCAGAAAAAAGTAGGCAACAACAGATTTTATACAAAGCCGGTGAAAATTATAATTAAAAAATTAATATAATAAATATAAGAAAAATAAATATAAAGTAAAGATATATATAAAAATAAATATGATAAGAATAAATATTAAAAAAAATATAAGAAAAAGATAAATAAAAAAAGTAAAATAAAATTAATACCTTCTATTTCCACTTCTGTTTCTACTTGTGGAACTATTGCTTTTTCTTGATCTTTTACCGAATGATCTTTTTTTGTCTCTATTAGAATGTCTTGAGTCATTTCTTGAGTCATTACTTCTTCGATTACTTCTTTCTGTTGAATCATTACTTTGACCATAGGATCTCCCACTTGGTCTTCGGGATGAATTACCATAACTACCGCTTCTGTTTCTATTTGAACCTCTTGATCCATAACTTCCCCTATTATCAGATCTTCCAAAATTATTACTTCTACCATAAGGCCTTCTTTGACCTCTGGAATTTCTTGAACCAGATCTATTTTCATCGTTTCTTACAACTCTTACTCTTTGCACTTGTGGTTTTCCAAGTTTTTTAACATTAAAACCATAATCGTTAAGAACTTTTGAAAAGTTAGCATAATCCATATCACAAATTAGGTTAATTACTTGTCCTTCTTCACCAGCTCTAGCAGTTCTACCAATTCTGTGCACATAATCTTTAGAATCTCTTGGTATTTCATAATTATATACATGAGAAACATCATCAATATGTAAACCACGTGCAGCAACATCAGTACAAACTAAAACTTGTGCTTTTGCTCCATTAAAAAGTCCAAGTGTTTTTGTTCTTTTGTTTTGTGATAAACCACCATGGATAGCAATAGCACTTAATTTGTTTTTTTTCAGATTTTTAACAACAAAGTCTGTTTGATGTCTAGTGTTACAGAAAACCATAACTAAACCTGATTTTTCATATTGTAATAAATGAACAAGTAATGATAATTTTTCATTTTTTTGTACATCATAATATGCTTGTTTAAGTTTTTTAGGATCAACCATATTTTTAACTGAAACAACTTTAAAGTTTTTCATGTGTTTAGTAGCTAATTGTTCTACTCTTTGTGAAATTGTTGCTGAGAAAAATAAAGTTTGTCTTTTTCTAGGAACTTGTGAAATAATTTTTTCTATATCATCAATAAAACCCATATCAAACATACGATCTGCTTCATCCAAAACAAGCATTTTTACATGTGATAAGTTAATAGTTCCTCTTTGAAGATGATCTAATAATCTACCTGGAGTTGCAACAGCAATGTTTGCTTTAGTTAATTTTTGTATTTGTGGGTTAATTGCTACACCACCATATACACTACATACTCTTAATTTTTTGAATTTTGCAAATTTGATTAATTCTCCTTTTACTTGTTCAGCTAACTCTCTTGTTGGAGTTAAAATTAATGCTTGTAAAGTGTTATTTGGCATAACTGTTTCTATAATACCACAACCAAATGCAAGTGTTTTACCAGATCCTGTTGCTGATTCACCTATTACATCCATTTTTTTCATAATTAATGGTATTGATCTTTCTTGAATTTGAGTTGGTTTACTCATTCCTAATTTTTCTATGTTTTCTAATAATTGTTGGCTTAAGCCTAATTCTTTAAATAAATTCATTTGTTTTACCTCTAAATCTTTGTTTTTAAGTTTACAATATCATAATTCCTAAGGAATTCTGAATATAACCAAAAACCTCTAGTTTTTGATGATTGTTTTAACTTATTATTTTCTAATAATAGCACTGTCTCAGAAAAAGCGAAATGTCGTTTTAAACAAGTGCTCTCTCATATGCTTTCTTATAGTATATAGCAATATTCATCAGTTTATAAAGCTTTGCATTCTTACCACTTAATAGTTGTAAACCCTTAATTCTGCTTTCTTACCCTTTGCATAGCAATATCCATTGCAGCCTTCCTAGGCATGATTTGTTTGTCTCTTGCTTCATCTAATACTAATTTTGTGTTTTTAGTGATCCTTTCTTCAACCATTTTAAACATATCTTCAGGTGTACCTTCAATATACTCAATATAAGAACTTATTACACCACCTGCGTTTGCAACAAAGTCTGGTACAACAAGTATTCCTTTATCATGAAACTGTTTTTCTGCTTCATAAGACATTGCAATGTTTGAACCTTGTACTATTAACTTAAATTTTAGCCTAGGTACATCTTCATCTTTAACTAAGTCAGGAATTGCTGCAGTTATCAAAACATCTGCTTGTATGTCTAAGATTTTGTTGCTATCCATAACTTCACCATCTTCATATTTTGTAACAGTTTTTTGTTCTTTTTTTACTTTTGCTAGTTTTTCAAAGTCTAAACCTTCTTTGTTGTATATTAATCCTTTTGAATCTGAAGCTGCTACTAACTTAGCTCCTGCTTTTGTAAGATATTTTGCAACGAACCAACCAACATTACCAAAACCTTCAACTGCAAAACTTACTCCACCTACTTTGACATTCATATGTTTTAATGCAATTAATGTAGAATGATAAACACCAAATCCTGTGCTACCTAGTTCATGTGGAATTCCACCCATAGACTTTGGTTTTCCTGTACATGATTTCATATCGCCATTTGCATTTGCAAACCATTCCATTTCTTCTTCTGCCATGTTCATGTCAGGAGCTGCAACATATAATTTTGGTGAAACTGGTTTAAGAGCTTTTGAAAATGCTTCAACAATTGCTTTTTTGTCAGAAACTTGTTTCTGAGCATCATCAGAGCCTTGCTCTGAGATTTGTTCTTTTTGTAATTTTTTGGGATTTGCAATAATGCCTGACTTTGCTCCACCAAATGGTAGACCTGCTAAAGAACATTTCCAAGTCATTGTTCTTGCTAATCTAAACACTTCTTCCTTTGTTACAGATGGTCTCATTCTGATTCCACCTTTACCTGGTCCGAGTTTTGTATTATCAATTACAACAAAACCTCTCATCTCAGTTTTTGCATCATAAACTTCTAGAATTTTTTCTGGTCCGAATTCATCATACATGTTCATTATTATCACCTTATATTGTATTATTTTTTATTAATTTATTTTTATTATTTATAAATTTATTTCTTACTCTTAACATAATTAAAAGCACTAAACGAAGCCTTCACTGCCTCACCTGCACCTGTTATTGCTTGCTTAAATATAGTGTCAACAACATCGCCTGCTGCAAATACTCCTTTCACACTTGTTTTAGAATCGCAATCGATTAAAATCTCTGACTTTGCATTAACTTTTACTCCTAGTTTTTTTGCTAAAGCTGAACCAGGTATTTGTCCAATTTCTATAAATAAACCATCAAGTTTGAATTTTTCATTATCTTTGTAAGGTTTGTCAAAAATAACCTGTGTAATAAATTTATCACCTTTAACTTGCATTACATTAGTGTTATTTATTATTTCTATTTTCTTATTTTCCTTTACTCTTTGTAAATTAATTGGTTCTGCTCTTATACTTTCTTTTCTGTAAATGATATAAACTTTTTTAGCATATTCTGATAATAATAAAGCTTCTTTTGCAGCAGAATCTGATCCACCAACAACTCCTACAACTTTGTCTTTGAATAATGGTGCATCACAGATTGCACAATATGAAACACCTTTGTTTTCAAACTCTTTTACACCAGGAACATCTAGTTTTCTTCTTTCTGAACCAGTTGCAAAGATAATTGTCTTGGATTCATATGTTTGTTTTGAAGTTCTTACTTTAAATGTGCCATTTACCTTAGAAACATCAATTACTTCTTCTTCTTTGATAGGTACTTTGTATGATTCAACATGTGCTTTTAGATTTTTCATTAAATCTGCGCCTGGGATTGATATGATTCCTGGCCAGTTTTCAATTACATGTGTATCTTGTAATAAACCACCTATTCGTTTACCTAGAACTAATGTGTTTAGTTTGAATCTTGCATTATATACTGCTGCTGAGTATCCAGCAACTCCTGTTCCAATTATGATTGTGTCGTATATTTTAATCACCTCTGTGTTTATTGGTTTATTTTATTTGTTTTTAAAGTTTTGTGTTGATCTATTGTATTTTACAACCAATAAAGGTTTATAAATAGTTGTATATTCCCATATTGTAATGAAAAGAAAGATATTGCCAACTGAAGATGAAGTGAAAAAATGGTTGGTTTCAACTTTACAACATTCTTGTCATGTTGAATATTTTCTTGCAAAACTGCATTTAGGTTATTCTGATCCTGAAAGGCCGCATGATCTAGAAGGTATTGGTAATAAATTTGAATGGGATGTGATAAAAGGTTTTTCTTTACAATATAGAAAGCCAAGAGAATATTATAAAAAATTAATGATACCATCATTGAAATTACACACACAACAATACCACCATAGAAAATGGAATAAACCAAATCCTATTGATAAAACAAAACCTATTCCTGGATCTTCTGAAGAAGACATGTTTGTTGGAGCAATAGATACTATTTGTTCTCTTCTTGAAAACAGAGCTTATCAAAGGGGGAGTCATAACTATGATCAAATTATTGAAATTGCAAAAAATAATCCACCTCATAAAAAAGAATGGATGCTAAGAATAATTCCGAATATGAAAGAAATTGAACAACCAAGTATAATAAGAATTAGGTCATTAGATGATTTTCCAAATATTGGTATAAAGTTAATTGTGTATGATGGAATTTTTAAAAGAGTTAAAAAAGTAGTTCAAATGTTGAAAAGAGAACATAATTATTTCTTAAATTAATTATTATTCCACAACATAATCAACAAACCCTGCCTTAACAATCAAAGGAAATGCAATTGTAGCGTCGCAGTTCACCTTAACATAAGGTGATGTTGGTTTTATCTTGCACCAAGATACAGATTCTTCTGGGTCTGCGCCTGAGTCAGAACCATCAAACTCATTACCAGTATTGATAAGAACTGTGTAATCTGCACCACCGTTAAAGATGTTTGCATTCAATATATGATGTTTTGTTACACCACTTCCTAAGATAATGACGCCTGATTTTTCAACATTAAGATAAATATCTACTATTTCAGTCATATCTTTACAAATGTCTATGATAAAATCTTTTTGTCTTTTCTTAAAAAAGTAAACCATGTCACCTAATGCACCATCAGTTATTGCAGGACAAAAAACAGGAATATCATTCTTAGCTGCCCAGTATAAAAAAGATTCTTCATTATCAATGTATAAACCCACTTCTTTAAGAAGTTCTTGACCAGACAAAGGTCTGCCTAATTTTAACTGTTTTTGATACATTTTTTCTAAAAATGGAATAAAGTTTCTTTCAAAATGAAGATAACGGTCATTTGGTACAAACAAGTTTCCTGTTCTATTGATTCCATTCTCTAACAACATTGCACCAGGTGCTCTTTGTTGTCCAATGACAAATGGTTTAAACACTTTTATCATGTCTTCTTCTATTCCACCTGCAGGTGTAACTAACATGTTAATTAGTTTATGTTTGGTAAGATAAGTTATCATATCTCTTACACCAGACGAAATCATGTTAGATGTAAAACCTAATGTTATGTATGCTTTATCTTTTCTCATCTGTTTTACTATGTCAAGTGCTAACTTTAGATTAGTTGCTTGAAATCCTGTGTTGAAGTATGAGTCTATGAATTCTGTGAAGTTGAATTCTTTTTCAAAATTATAACCTTGTACTTTAGGATGGTCGTCTAAAGTCATTGTTCTTTTTACAAATTTTTGTCTTTCTGTTTGATCTTCATATGATTGTCTTAGTTCCATTTTGTATTCCCTCCAATTTTGTTAAATGAAAATGATGATAATGATAATAATAATAAATAAAAAAATAAATTAAATATTAATAAAAAATGTCAATAAGATTATAATTATAATAGAATTATAAAATATACATTAGAAAAAGTTAAGATCCAAACATTCGTACTGTGTTTTGAAAGTTCATTGTATAGTTGAGAAAGAGTTATTGGTTTTTAAATGTTATGTTAATTTATTGCTTTATTACACCTTGCAACATCCCTTGGAACATTAATATTTGCACAAATAGACTTATCTTCCTTAGCTAAGGCTACTGATGCATAACAATCATTTAATAATATAGAATTAGAATAACTTATAATGTTTTCACAAACAGTTTCATTAAGTTTTTCCACAGCTACATTCTTGTAGCAAACATCTTTATAACTTCCAGCAACAAGGCATACTTCTTCATCTTGTTCAAAAACAGCAACACAGTCATTAATAAAATTTTCATTTTCGATACCATAACACATACCTTCATTATTTTTCTTCTTTGCAACTTCTTTAAAACATTCATGAGCAGCACTTTCAGAGGTAGTACCTTTTTCTTGATTTATCTCTGCACAAAAATCAACATCCTCATTTACAATACCTAAACATTGATACTTATAATGTTCAATTTCTATTTGTTCACAATATGTAGAATTAAGTTCTTCTAATCCTTGTGTTAAAAAACAAGAGTTCCTCAGATCAAAATTATCAAATTCAGAACAAGATTCTACACTTTGATTATCAAGAGTAACGGTAACCGGTAATGCTGTTGCTAAAATAAAAATTAAAATAGGAATTGCTATTATTGAATAAAATAAAATTTTCCACTTTTTGCTTATTTTTTTTCTTTTACTTATAGGATATGTATTTTTTACCCTTTTAGATGAATTCAAATATCCATTCCAAAAGATACAAAAAAATCCATTTCCAATATTAAAAGATGTGAAAAAAAGAATACCAAATACAATACTAATTCCATCATTTAATGAAAAGAAAAAAGGAATAGTAACAATAACTCCTGTAATAAAGATTAAAAATAAGCTCCATTTGGTTAATGAAATTGCATTTTTTTTAAAATTATATAATGCATGTGTTGAATATCCTACAAAAATTGCATGACCAAGATATAAAATTGCTAATAAAGGAATTAACCAGATTTTAGCAGTTGTTAAAATAAATTCACTATCTAAAAATAATTTAATAACATTTACACCATAATAAAGATCTAAAAAAACATTAAGTGCCAATATAAAAATAAAAAGAAGTAGAAAACCATTAACACCTTTATATTTAACCCCTTTTTTATTCATATTATCTATTTATCATTTAATTATATATAAATCTTTTTATTTTTTAAAATTCTTAACAAACCCTTCCTTCCATTCTTCAAACCTATCCTCTTTAATCGCAACCTGTATCTGTTTCATAAGGTCATACATGAAGTGAATGTTATGGTAGGTTTTTAATTGGTATGCAATTGGTTCGTCGACCTTTGTTATGTGATAGATGTATGCTCTTGTATAATTTTTGCATGTGACACAATTGCAGTTCTTGTCAATCGGTGATTGATCATGTTTGTATTCTTTGTTACTGATTTTAAGAACACCTTCTGAAGTGAAAAGATGATTGTGTCTTGCACATTGTGTTGGAAAAATAGAATCAAAGCAATCAAAACCTAATGATACTGCTTTAACAATGTCAAGAGGATGACCAAGTCCCATGATATATCTTAATTTGTTTTTAGGTAAAAGGTCTCCACCTAACTCCATCATTTCAAACATTTGTTTTTTTGGTTCACCAATTGCTAATCCACCTAGTGCATATCCATCAAAGCCAATGTCTGTTATTTCTTTTATTGATCTTTTTCTGAGTTCTGGATAGATACCACCTTGGGCAATTCCAAATAGAAGTTGGTTGCTTCCAGTATTCTCCTTTAATTGGTGGTGAGTTTCTTTACACAACTTAGCCCACTCTGTTGTCCTGTTCAGAGAATATAATGCTTCTGACTTAGTTGCGCCTGCCAAAGGCATGTGATCTAAACACATTGCAACATCTGAGTCAATGTTAATATGATTTTGTATACATTTCTGTGGATCTAAATATTCTTTTTTTCCATCATATGGTGATTTAAACCAAATTCCATTGTTATCAATCTTTAAACAAAACTGTCTTATTACTTGAAACCCACCAGAGTCTGTAAATGTAACACCATCAAAGTTCATAAACTTATGAATTCCTCCATTCTTATTAATAAACTCTGCACCAGGTCTTAATGATAATAACATAGAATTACATATTGTTGCATTCCCACCTAATGATTTGAATTCATCCATAGTTGTGTGTCTAAGTGCTGCTTTTGTTGATGGTACCATGAAGAACGGAGTTGGAATTGTTTTGGAATTTACAGTAAACTCTCCGTGTCTAGCTTTGTTTGATTGTTTTAGTAATTTGAACATGTGATGTGGGGTGTTGTGTTGGTTTAAAAATGTTAGTAGTTTTGTAGCTTCATTCAAAATATCCGTCTGTGCCTTCAATGACAGCAATAATAATGTTATTGATGGCATGGCCAGATGGAGTTTTCGAATAAAATGAGAAAATGGAATAGGATTTTTGGATGAAGCTGTATTTTAGAATTATAAACTAATTATAACAATAAATTTATATAATAAGGTAATAACACTATATCATGATGGACTTTATACAGATAAAAAGAGCTATGGATATAGGACAAGGTAAGGTTTCAATCAGAGGCTGGGTTCATAGGGAACGGAAGTCTAAGAAACTAGCTTTTATCATACTTAGAGATAGTTCTGAAATCATACAATGTGTATTTGAAATATCTAAGTTTGAATCTCGGTGGAAGGAAATTGATAAAATATTAATTGAAACATCAATGGAAATTACTGGTGAAATTAAGAAAGACGAAAGAGCACCGTCTGGTTATGAAATCCAAGTTGATGATTTTAAAGTTATTCATTATGCAGAAGTTTTCCCAATAAAAGGCGGAGAATCCGAAGGTTTTCTTGGAGACATGAGACATTTATGGTTAAGATCTCAAAAAATGACTTCAATTTTAAAAATAAGATCAACTGTTGTAGCTGCTATTCATAAATATTTTAGACAACAAGAATTTTATGAATTTCACACTCCTATATTTCAAGCTGTTCAATGTGAAGGTGGCTCAACATTATTTAAGGTTCCTTATTATGGTCAAAAAGGTGTTTTTTTAGGTCAAACTTGGCAACTTTATGCAGAACCAGGAATATTTGCTTTGGAAAAAATTTATACTGTTGAACCTGCTTTTAGAGCTGAGAAATCTAAAACATCAAGGCATCTTACAGAAATTTGGATTGCTGAGATGGAAATGGCTTGGTCTGTTTTCAAAGATATACAAGATCATTGTGAAGCTTTAATTAAGTATGTTGTAAAATATGTTCTTAAAAAACATAGAAAAGAATTAGAAATTTTAAAAAGAGATATAACATGCTTGGAAGCAAGCATTAAGAAACCGTTTATTAGAATGAGTTATGATGAAGCATTAAAAATATTAAAAGAAAAGTGTAGCATGGATGTTGAATGGGGTAAGGATCTTAGGACTCTTGAAGAAGAAAAATTAACTAAGCTATATGATGTTCCAATTATTGTTACTGATTATCCTAAAATCGTTAAAGCATTTTATATGAAAGAATCACCTGGTAAACCAAAATGTGTGCAAGGATGTGATGTTCTTGCACCAGAAGGGTATGGTGAAATAGTTGGTGGTTCTCAAAGAGAAGAAGATATTGAAAAAATCAAACAAAGATTAGTTGAAACAGGTGAAGATCCTAAAGAATATGAGTTTTATCTTGATACAAGGAAATATGGATCTGTTCCACATGGTGGTTTTGGCTTAGGTGTTGAGAGGATTATTGCATGGATATGTGGCTTAGAGCATATTAAAGATGCTATTGCATTTCCTAGAACTATGAGTAGGTTTAAACCTTAAATTTGATTTGGTATGATTTCTTGAATTTATTTTTTTATTAATTTCTGTATTGAAAATAATTAATTTAGAATATTTTAGTTTTATTTTTCTGATTTTGATTCTTTTTACTAATTTTGGGATTATTTCTTATATTATTACATATAGTCAAAATAGATAGGTTTATATATGAGTTCTCCATAAATTAACAAATATTGATTAAAATTAGACAAGAATAGACAATATATAACATAATTTTAACAATTATTGTTAAACACTCATGAGGAAAATAAAGTTATAGAATGGTTAATGTTAGTTTGCCAGAGATTATGAAGAAACAGCTAGATTCCATTGTAAAGTCTGGCCATTTTACTAGTAAATCAGATGTCCTAAAAGAAGCTTTTAGGCTTATGTTGCAAAATAATCCTAACCTAATTAATTCTATTGCTGTTCAACTTGGAAAAGAAAATTTACCAATTAGTCAGATAGTAGATATAACTGGATTAAAAAATGAAGAAGTTAAAAAAATACTCAAAGATAGAGGAATAAAACTTAATGAGTAAAAATAAAAATAAAACAAAAAAGAGAAATAGTAAGAAAAAACTAATTGGTTTTAGTAATTTTGATCATCATCATATTTTAGCAATGGTCAGTATCATATTTATTATTTCCTTATTTTCAACAGTAATGATGAACATTCCAGGAGGAATAACTGGATTCACAATTTACGAAAGTCAAGATATTAATCTAGAACCTACAGATGAATTTGGTGCATGGAACACAATTGAATATGAATCTTATGAAGGAAGTAGTGCATTATTTACAAACACATTAGGGTCTAGATTAGAATATAATTTTAATGGAAGTTCTGTTCAAATTATTACACAAAAAAGAAATGATTTTGGAATCATGAATTTAGAAATTGATGGAACAGAATATGAATTAGATCTTTATTCAAGTGAAACAGAATATAATGTTAATTATAATTATGAATTAAGTGATGGTGAACATAATATTATTATTACATTAAATGAAAATAAAAATAATTTGTCTGAAGATAGTTATATTTTGATTGATGAAGTTGTAATTACTGATACAATTGAAATCTCAGAAGTGGTTGAAGAAGTTGTAGAAATAGTAGAAGATGTTATTGGGGAAGAAGAAGGTGTTGAAGAAAATATAACTGAAGAAGTTGTTGAAGAAATTACTGAAGTAGTTGAAGATGTTCTTGGGGAAGAAGAGGTTGTTGAAGAAAATGTAACTGAAGAAGTAGTTAATGAAATTGTTGTAGAAGAAGTTACTGAAGATGTTCTTGTGGAAGAAGAGGAAGTTGAAGAAAATGTAACTGAAGATGTTGTTGAGGAAGTTACTGAAGAAGTAGTTGAAGAAGTTTCAGATGTTGTTGAAGACTTAGTTATACTAACACAAGCAGAAGATATTGATTTCCCAGGACTTTGGTTTAGAGGAGAAAATGAAATTTATAGTAATGGTATTTCATTAATATCTAATTATGAAGAAGATTCATTAACATATGATTTCAATGGAAGAAACATTTACATTTTAACTGAGAAAAGGGAAGACTTTGGTGTAACAAACATTACTGTCGATGATGAATCTTATTTAGTTGACTTGTATTCAGAATTTGGTGTTCAACCTTATTTAATATCAATATCTGATTTAGAAAATATTGACCATACAATCACAATTAAATTAACTGATTTAAATAATGCAAATTCTTATGATAATTATATTAGTGTTGATGCATTCTTGCAAAGCATAATTGGAGATGTATCTAGTTATGAATTATATGATATAAATAATGTAGATGTTGATGAAATTGACAATGTGTTGTATGAAGTGGTTAGTGATGATAATGAAGTTTCTAAAAATGTTTCTGATGTTAATGGTAATGATACTGAAGTTTTAGAAGATGAAAGAAATATTACAGAAAATAATGTTACTGGAAATCTTAATATTACTGAAACTAATGTAACTATTGATAATGTTACTATTAGTAATGTTGCATCCACTGATGTTAATTACACAGAAACAACTATTGCTCCAGAAGTAATTAGAATAAATGAACCTGTTAAATGGACAAAGACAATCCAAGTTGAAGGTTCAACAGACAATTTAACTATTGATCTTCCAAAAGAAGTTGTTAATATAAGTATTAAAAAAATTGATGAATATGAAAATGAAGAATTTATTGAAGATAAAGTGAAAGTTGTTCATGAAAATAAAGAAACAAAAGATAAAGAGACAAAAAGTATTTCTGACTTTGTCAAAGATAAAGAAATTGAAGAATTAGAAAGAGAAGCAGGGATTAAAAAAATATTTGATGGAGAAGTAGATGATCTGGAAAAGAAAATTGTTGAATTAAAACAAGATAAAGATAAAAGAGATAAAGAAAAAAAAGATATGGAGGAAGAAGAAGATTTAAGTGGATTATTTGAAATAACTGGTAATTCAATAACTGGTTTTGCTGTTATTGGAGAAGAAATTGTTGAAGAGGTAATTGAAGAACCTGAAGTAATTGTTGAGGTGGTTGAAGATATTGTTGTTGAAGAAGTTGCTGAATTAATAATTGAAGAAAATATCACCTCAGATGATGAACTAGAAATTGAATATTATACAGAAGCACCAATTTCTGTTGAAAATAATATTTCTGATATGAAAAAAGAAATTGTAATTAGTTCAGAAACTCATTATGAAAATATATTAGCTTATACTTATGTTAATGATATTCCTTTAGATGCAATCAAAATATACAGAACAACTAATGGTTCAAGAGAATTAACTGAATTATATGCTTATGCTGATCTAAATAATAATTCATTGATAGATTATGTTGAATGGATTGTTCCTCATTTATCTAATCAATCATATGAAGTAAGTATTGAAATATTAAATGTACAATCATATCCAATGGTTGGAGAAAATTGGACTATTAGATTTACAACATCTGGTGTTTCAAACTTAACAATCAGAGCAAGCAATGGAACTCAATGGGATAATTTAGGTGAAGCAGGTAATGATCTGCAGTTCTTAACATTACTTTGTGATAATGATTCTGTTAATTATACATGGACAGATAATAATGAAGTATTTGTTCAAGATTATAATTGTTCAAATACTGGTTATGAAACTTCACTTGAATTAACACCTGGAGAACATCATCTAGAATTTATATTCGGAGACCAAGTTGCATATGCACATAATGATGCAAATATTGATAGTTGTCAAGCTTTAACAATAGGTTCATCAGTATATAGATTAACACAAGATGTAACAAGTGGTCCAACTTGTTTTGCATTTGAAGTAGATGATATTACTCTTGATTGTCAAGGATATACTTTAACAGGAAATTATACAGGAACAGGCGAAACAGAATATTATGGTATTAATATTACGGGAATCTCAAATTCAAATATTACTAATTGTACATTTATGAATTTTACAAATGCTATTTATCTTAATGATGCAAATGATACTACTTTTGATAATCTGAATTTAACTAATAACTCAGGTTCTGGTATTTATGTATATAATTCACATAATAGTACTGTTCAATTATCAGACATAAGAAATAATGCTAATTATGGTATTTATTTTACTGCTGATTCACATAATAATACAATATTTAATAATACATTTTTTAATGAATATCCATTTGGAGTACCACCTGCAATAGTGGACATTTATTTTGATTCTGGTGGAAACTTTGATAATAATTTATTTTATGCAAATGAGTTTACTAATTCATCATCTTTCTCATTTTCAGGAACAACAGGTAATCTTATGCTAAATAATTCAGTATTAGGTAATTGGTGGACACAAATAGATGAACCTGCAGAAGCATGTTATGATTCAAATAATAATGGAATTTGTGACGATACTTATAGTGTAAGTGCTGAAACAGATTATCTTCCATTAAGAAAAGCAAGTATAACAGCAGGGATTAGTTTAACTTTAGTTACATCTTCAGGTGCAGGACAAAATAAAGATGCTACTGCAGATGGTTATATTGGTGGAGGAAGTTCAGATGAATATTATGTTAATGTAATAAATAGTCTAAGTTCAAGTGATAATATTACTTTAAATTTAAGTAATTATAATATCATAGATGTTTTATCATTAAATCAATCATCATTTGTTGATATTCCTGCATATTCCAAAGTTGTAGTTGCATTAAATGTAAGTTCTGCAAACAAAGGAACATATATTGCAGGTATTAATGCAACTACAAATGATTCTAGTTATGATGCATGGCTAAATATTACAACATCTATAATTGATACATTTACAGCAAGTACAACATATGAAGCTAATTTAAAAGGAGTAACTACTCCTGTTACTGCAACAGCTGATATTGATAAAGATGGGAATCTTGATTTGATTGTAGTTGGTACTGTAAGTTTTCCAACTGTGGGTTCTAATGTTTATACAAATGATGGAACAACATTTAATGATAATGCTACATGGAGCATAAATATTACAAATGTATCTACTCCAAGCATTGCAGTTGGTGATTTTAATAATGATAATTATACTGATTTAATTATTGCTGGTAATGATGCAGATAATGCTGCTGTAACAAATGTTTATATTAATAATGGATCATCATTTGTACAAAATTCTAGTTGGGAACAAAATATAAGTAAAATGCAATCAGTATCTTTTGTTTTAGGTGATATTGATTCAGATGGAAAAATAGATATTATTATGACAGGTGCTAATAATACAGATCCTACTAATAAAAATCCTGTTGTTTATATTAATAATGGAACCTCATTTATAAGAGACTATGTATGGGATTTAAATCTAAGTTCAATATATGGTGGTGATGTACTTCTTGCTGATATTGATAATAATAATTATTTAGATTTATTTATTATAGGTAATAATGATGATTTAAGTCTTGATGCACAAGTTTATATGAACAATGGAACAAATTTAGTACATAATATTACTTATACAGAAGGTATAAGATCTGCTTATAGTCAATTTACTTCAAGTGCATTTGCTGATGTTAATAATGATGGGTGGATAGATTTGGTAATACAAGCACAAGATGGAGGCACACAATATCTTGATATTTATCTAAATAATCAAACTTCTTTTGAATTAAATACTAGCTGGGCTACTAGCACAACTAATATTCAAGCTGGAGAATTATTATTAGGTGACTTTAATAATAATGGAAATATAGATATTGGTTGGATTAAAGGATCTGGAGGTGGTGGTGGTGGTGGTGGAAGCACCATGCTCATGTATAATAATACAGGAAGTGGTTTTATTGAAGATACTGATTATCAAAAGTTCATATCATCAACTTTATCAGATGGTTCTGGATTATTTATGGATGCTGATAGTGATAATAATCTGGATTTTGTTGTTATTGGTGATGATAGTGGAGCAACTGGTAAAGTTTATCTTAATAAAATTTCAACTGCAAATAGTGCGCCAAGTGCACCAACTACTTTTGGAAGTGATTATGATACAGGTGAATTAAATTTAAGTTGGTCTGCAGGTACAGATACAGAAGGCGGAACATTATATTATAATTTAAGAATTGGAACATCTAGTGGTACAGATGATGTTATGTCTGGAAGTTATGGTTATGGAAGCACTCCTATACAAGGAATGTTAGGTAATGTTCAACATAGAACAGAAGTTAATTTTAATATTAGTAATCAAACTTATTATTGGGCTGTGCAAACAATTGATTCTTCTCTGATTGCTAGTACATGGTCTGTTGAGCAAGTGTATAATACTACTACACCAGGTGATCCTGCACCTCCAGCAGCACAATCAGGAATAGAAATAAGTACTTGTAAAACTTTAGATCAAACAGGACAAATTTATCTTCTTAATACATCTATATTAGATACTGCAAGTGATAAATGTATGAACATTACAGCAATCAATGTTACTCTAGATTGTCAAGGATTAGTTATCAAAGGTACAAATTTAAATACTCAATATGGTATATATGCAAATGCATCAAATGCTACAATCACAAATTGTTCAATAACTCATTTCCAAAGAGGTATTTATGTTGATAATAGTGGAGATGATTGGCTAATAAAAGAAAACAATATTTCACATAATCATCAAAATGGTATTGATTTTGAAGATGCTGCGAGTGATGATCATAATATTACATTTAATGTATTTATTAACAACACACATCCTTCAGGTTCTGATTATGATATCATCTGGGACGGAGGTGGTTCTAATAATACAGTAAGATATAATAATTTTAGTAGTCGTAATTCTGCAAATATACTGATCCAAGGTAATTCTGTTTATAATAATATCTTAGATAATAATTTTTATATAGCTGAAACTAATCATATTTTCTTAGATGATGTAAGTGCAATAAGTACTTATACTATTATTAAAGGTAATTATTTTAATGGAAGTGAAAACTGGGCAATATACTTACAAGATGCAGATTATACTTTGATTGAAGATAATAATTTTACTAACAATGGAAATGCTGCGAATGAAGGTGCAATTTATACTTCAGCCAATGCTGCATTTAATAATATAACAAACAATAGTTTTGATCTGAGTTCTAATTATGCTATTTATTTTAGTGGTACAAATGATGATAATAATAAAGTATGGAAAAACAGATTTTTAAGAAGAGGAATTTATGATGCTTCTGGAGGAGACAATGATTATTGTCCTGCAGATTATGGATATGGTAATTATTATAATATTAATAATAGTTATTATACTATAACTAATTTTGCAACTGCTGCTATTTATGTAAGGCCTGACACTGATTGTGGACCAACACCTACTGCAGATACAATAATTGTAAACACATCTGCAACTGATTCTTGGTCATTTGGTGGATCAAGTGCAGTATATGATACTATTAACAAAGGTTTAGGCAATGTACAAGTTGGTGATAAAATTAATGTTACACCAGATTCAACCGAATCTGAATATGTTGCTGCAAATAATTATATTGCTTTAGCAATTTATACACCTAACATCACATTAGATTGTGGTGGAACAAATATATCTGGTAAAAATTCTGATGGAACAGGAATTTATTCTTTAAAAGATAATTTTACAATAAAAGATTGTGTAATCAAACATTATGATGATGGAATTTATATTGATTCTGGTGCAGATGGGTCACAAATAATAGGAAATACTATTTTACAAAATCCTATAAGAGGTATTTATTTCCCTGATGCTAATTCTGATAGACATAATATTTCATACAATGTATTTATCAATAATACACATCCGTCATCAGCTGATTATGATATTTTCTGGGATTCAAGTGGTTCTAATAATATGATTTCATATAATAATTTTAGTAGTAGAAATTCTGCAAATATACTGATCCAAGGTAATTCTGTTTATAATAATATCTTAGATAATAATTTTTATATAGCTGAAACTAATCATATTTTCTTAGATGATGTAAGTGCAATAAGTACTTATACTATTATTAAAGGTAATTATTTTAATGGAAGTGAAAACTGGGCAATATACTTACAAGATGCAGATTATACTTTGATTGAAGATAATAATTTTACTAACAATGGAAATGCTGCGAATGAAGGTGCAATTTATACTTCAGCCAATGCTGCATTTAATAATATAACAAACAATAGTTTTGATCTGAGTTCTAATTATGCTATTTATTTTAGTGGTACAAATGATGATAATAATAAAGTATGGAAAAACAGATTTTTAAGAAGAGGAATTTATGATGCTTCTGGAGGAGACAATGATTATTGTCCTGCAGATTATGGATATGGTAATTATTATAATATTAATAATAGTTATTATACTATAACTAATTTTGCAACTGCTGCTATTTATGTAAGGCCTGACACTGATTGTGGACCAACACCTACTGCAGATACAATAATTGTAAACACATCTGCAACTGATTCTTGGTCATTTGGTGGATCAAGTGCAGTATATGATACTATTAACAAAGGTTTAGGCAATGTACAAGTTGGTGATAAAATTAATGTTACACCAGATTCAACCGAATCTGAATATGTTGCTGCAAATAATTATATTGCTTTAGCAATTTATACACCTAACATCACATTAGATTGTGGTGGAACAAATATATCTGGTAAAAATTCTGATGGAACAGGAATTTATTCTTTAAAAGATAATTTTACAATAAAAGATTGTGTAATCAAACATTATGATGATGGAATTTATATTGATTCTGGTGCAGATGGGTCACAAATAATAGGAAATACTATTTTACAAAATCCTATAAGAGGTATTTATTTCCCTGATGCTAATTCTGATAGACATAATATTTCATACAATGTATTTATCAATAATACACATCCGTCATCAGCTGATTATGATATTTTCTGGGATTCAAGTGGTTCTAATAATATGATTTCATATAATAATTTTACTAGTCGTAATAATGCAAATATTGAGATTGAAGGAACATCAAGTTTTAATACAATTGATAGTAATAGGTTTAATGGTGCTCAAACTAATCATATTTTCTTAGATGATGTAAGTGCATGGAGTACTTATTCAACAATTAGTAATAATTATTTTAATGGAAGTGAAAACTGGGCAATATATTTAGATGATGCTGACTATACTTTAGTTGAAAATAATAATTTTACTTATAATGGAAATGCTGGCACAGAGGGTGCTATTTATACTGGTGGTGGTGCTACATTTAATAATATTACTAATAACAGCTTTGATCTAAGTTCTAATTATGCTATTTATTTTAGTGGATCAACTGATGACAATAATAAAGTATGGAGAAACAGATTCTTAAGCAGAGGTATTTATGATAATTCTGGAGGAGAGAATGATTATTGTCCTGATGATTATGCATATGGTAATTATTATGATATTAATAATAGTTATTATACTATAAATAATTTTGCAACTGCTGCTATTTATATAAGGCCTGATACTGATTGCGGACCAGCACCAAATGCAGACACAATCATTGTAAACACATCTGCAACTGATTCATGGTCATTTGGAGGAACAGATGTTACTTATAACACTATTAATGAAGGATTAGGTAATGTGCAAGTTGGTGATAAAATAAATGTTACTCCTGATTCTTCTGAATCTGTGTATGTTGCTGCAAATACTTATGTTGCATTAGCTGTTTATACACCAAATATCACATTAGACTGTGGTGGAATGAATATATCTGGTAAAAATTCTGATGGAACAGGAATTTATTCTGTAAAAGAAAATTTTACAATTAAAAATTGTATAATTAAGCATTATGATGATGGAATTTATATTGATTCTGGTGCAGATGGCACACATATAATTGGAAATATTATAACACATAATATTGTAAGAGGTGTTTATTTACCAGATGCAAATTCTGATAGACACAATATTTCACATAATCAGTTTGTTAATAACACTCATTCTGCAGGAGGATCGGATCGAGATATTTTCTGGGATAATAGTGGAAGCAATAATACAATATCATATAATAATTTTACTAGCCATAATTATGCAAATATTGAAATTGAAGGAACATCTAATGATAATAATATTTTATATAATAGATTTTATACTGCAGAAACATATCATATATTCTTAGATGATACAAGTACTGATGCTGTTCGTTATACAATAAGAGGAAATTATTTCAATGGAAGCAGAAATTGGGCTATTGACATTGAAGCAGCAGAATATACTTTAATTGAAAATAATAATTTTACTAATAATGGAGATGCTACATCAGAAGGTTCAATATATATTACTGGTACTAGTACTTGGGGCAATATAACAAATAATAGTTTTTGGAAAAATCCAAATTATGCTACTTGGTCAATTTATTTTGTAGGATCAGGCGATGATTATAATACTGTGTGGAATAATGTTTTCTTAAATAATGAATCAACTAGCTGGTATATTGAAGATAATGGTGGAACTAATTGGTATAATCTATCTAATCTTGGTAATTATTGGCAAGAATATGATAGTGCTGCTGAAGGATGTAATGATGGTGGTAAAGATGGTATATGTGATATTACTTATACAGCTGATGATCAAGCAAGAGCAATTGATTATTATCCAAGTACTACATCATTTGGCTGGGATGTTGCACCAAATATAACTGCTATAAACCCTGCAAGAAATGAAGTGCTTGCTGTTGGTACAAAAGTAACATGGGTTAATATAACAACTGATGTTGCTTCAACATGTCAATATAATGATTCATCTGATTTTACATATGGCACTAATGGAACTAATTTCCCTACTTCAAATAATACTTATCATGCTCTTAACTTTACAGATCTAGTTGGACAAACTTATACTATTTATCAAAGATGTAGTGATACTACAAACAGTATAACAAATTATGATGCATATATACATTCATTTAGTGTAGGTGTTTCAATGAATGTATCAACTGTAGTTAATCCTTCAACTGCAAACGCAAGTGGAACTGTTTATGCATCTGGATATTTGAATTTTACAAATGGAACAACTATACAAAATAATCCTGTTGATATTTATGTAGATGGAACAAAACAAACAACTGAACTTGGTACTGGTAATGATGGTGAATTAACAGTAGCAACTGTTGATAGAGTTATTAATAATTATACTAAATTAATTTTTAATGCATCTACAGGCGATACAGTGCTTCAGACAGAAGGAGTAGTTTCATTTTCTGGAGGAGATGAAATATTAATAATACAAACACAAAATGGAACAATAGGTACTGCAGGAGATTATGAATTTGCAACAATTAGTAGTATATCTGGAAATAATTTCACAGTGAGTTCTGCTCTATCAAACAATTATTATACAGGAATATTTAATTCAACAACCGGAACAAACACGCAAATTGTAAGAGTGCCTCATTATAGTAATGTTCGTGTTCTAAGTAATGGTTCAATAACTGCTAAAGCTTGGAATGGTTCAACAGGAGGAATCATTATATTTAAAACACAAGGTAATTTAACACTTCTTGGAAGTATTAATGCAAGTGCAACTGGATTCAGAGGTGGAAAAGCTGGTGAATGTGCTACTACTACATCAACACAAGGTGAATCATACCAAGGTATGGGTGCTAATGCAAATAAAAATCCTAACCAAGGTGGTGGTGGTGCATCAACTAATTCAGGTGATACTGCAGATGGTGCAGGTGGTGGTAGTTTTAATACTACAGGAAATGATGGTGCCACATCGTCTGACTCAGGATTTGGTGTTGCAGGTTATACATATGGACAAATTAATTTATCTTATCTATATCTAGGTTCTGGTGGAGGTGGAGCAGGGTGTGATACTGATTCAGGAACACCAGGTGGTGCAGGAGGAAATGCAGGAGGTATAATATTTGTTTATGCAAATAATATTACTTTAATTGAAAATGGTACTATTATAAATGATGGTGAACCAGGTGGAACTACCATTAGAGCTGGTGGTGGTGGTGGTTCTGGTGGAACTACATATTTAAGTGCAACTGATTTAAGTATAAGAACTAATAATGTTACTGTATTAAGTGGTAATGGTGGTGGTGGATCTGCTAATAGCGAAGGGGGATCTGGTGGAAGTGGAATAATAAGAGTTGATTATGTAACATTTGCAGGAACATCTAGTCCAGAAACTAATTATCCTGGAACATTTAATTCATATACAACAGATGCAAATGGTCTTTATAATTTCTCATTCACAGCGTCAAGTTCTGCAGGAACATATGACGTGATTGCTAATTCAAGTTATTTAAGTTATTATGCAGAAGCAAGCACTACAATTACTGTTCAAAGTGGTGATTCAACAGCAGCAACAATTTCATTAATTAATCCAACAAACCAAACAAATTTAACAGCAGGAACAATTTCAACATGGGTAAATATCACAACTAATGAAAATGCAACTTGTCAATATAATGATACTAATGATTTCACATTTGAAACAAATGGTACAACACTAAGCACAACAAATAATACTTGGTTTTATCTAAATTATAGTAATAATTCTGTAGGATTAGTAAATGAATCAACTTACACATTTTATTATAAATGTAATGATACAGGTGGAAATATAAATTCACCTTCTGCTGCGCATACATTTGGTTTAAGTCCAACACCTGATGTAATAGAACCAATAGTTACATTAGAAGCTCCTACTAATAATACAAATTTAACAGCTGGAACAACTTGGACTTGGGTAAATATATCTACAAATGAATATACTACTTGTCAATATAATGAGACAGATGAAAATTTTTCTTTTGGTACAGGAGGAACTAATTTAAGTACAGTAAATAATACATATCATTATTTTAATTATAGTAATTATTCTGTAGGATTAGTAAATGGAACAACATATATTATTTATTATAGATGTCAAGATAATAGTATAAATAATAATAGTGGAATATATTCACATTCATTTGGTGTAAATCAAACACCTGATATTTTTGCACCAGAAATCACACTTATTAATCCAACAAATCAAACTAATTTATCAGCAGGAACTTTAAGTACATGGGTTAATATTTCAACAAATGAGTATGCTACTTGTCAATATAATGAAACAGATAAGAATTTTGCATTTGGTGTAAATGGAATGACATTAAGTACATCAAACAATACTTGGTTTTATTTGAATTATAGTAATAACTCTGTAGGACTAGTTAATGAATCAACTTATACATTTTATTATAAATGTAATGATACATTTGGAAACACAATTTCATCATCCATTGGACATACATTTGGTCTAAGTGCTCCAGCTGATATAGATGCACCAGTGATTTCAATTATTAATCCTATAAATGAAACTAATTTAGATGCAGGAACACAATCAGTTTGGTTAAATATATCAACAAATGAAAATGCTAATTGTAAATATCATGCAAACCAAAGTACTTTTACATTTGTAGATGGAACAGATTTAACTCAATTAAATAGTACAATATATTATGCTAATTATACAGGTTTAACAAATGGATCTTCTCATGTTATTTATTATAAATGTAATGATAGTATAGGAAATCAAAATACAAATTCTTTTGTTCATTCATTTAATGTTAAAATGCCTGCAGCAATTACAACTGAATATAATGATACAACAGGAACTAACCTAACTGCTGTCAATAATTTAAGTGCTGTTGAAAATTTAACATTAGCAACTAGTGATGGTAATATTAAGTGGACTCTAAATACTGTAAATGCTACTGGTAAAGACTTTGATACATTTGTTGAAATTGGTTATAAATTTATTGTAGTAAATACATCACAACTTGATTCAACAGTAAATGATACTGCTGATATAAGCATTGAAAATGTTATTTGTAATGGATTTAAACCAAGAACAGATTTAATTTATACAGATAGAGAAGAGTTTACAAGTTTAGCAGATATACAAACAAATGGTAGATCATGCCCTGCAAGTATTTGTAGTGATTTTGTTTGTGAAAATGGTGTATTAAATTTCACAGTTGCACACTTTACTGGTTATGCTTTTGGTGGTAATGCTAATTTAACAGTATATGATGAATTTGAAGAATCTCAAGCATCTATAGACACAAGTATTACATTTTATGCAAATTATACAGATATTAATGGAAATGCTCTTAGTACTGCGAGTTGTAATTTTACAGCTGATGATAATGTAACATCATTTGAAATGAGTTATAATGGTGATAATTATAATTATACAAAAATATTAGGGTTTTCAAGTACTGGAACATATAACTGGAATGCAACTTGTTATCAAGAAGGTTATACAACATTGACTGCAAATGATACTGTTGTTGTATCAGGTTCAACAGAATTAACAGCTTGTCAGGATCTTAGTACAACAGCAACAACATATACCTTAACACAAGCTGTACAAAATGATTCAAATTGTTTCAATGTAATATCTGATAATATTACACTTGACTGTCAAGGATTTAATATAGTTGGAAATGGAACTGATGTAGAAGATAATCAATATTATGGTATTAATATTACAAACAGATTTAATACAACAATTATTAATTGTAGTATTTTAAATTTCTCTGCAGGTATTTATACATATAATTCAAATTTAAGTACAATAACAAATTCAACTCTAACCGATAATAAAATAGATGGAGTTTATTTATATATGAGTCATAATGCAACAATAAAAACATCTTATTTCTCTAATAAAGATTCTAATTATAGTATTCAAATGAGAATATCAAGTTATAATAAATATATTAATAATACATTTGATGTTGAAAATTTAAATTATTCTAGTAAACTAGGAGATATAAATGGAATATCAGACCCTAATGGCAATATTAAATTTAACACATATTATGGAAATATATTGAAAAATGCAACAAGTATTAATGGCATACAATCAGTAGATGCAAATATTTATAATAATTCATTTGGAAATCAATGGGCTGATTATGATGAACCAATAGAAGGATGTTATGATACTGACTTAGACAGAATCTGTGATAATTCTTATAATTTGACTGCTAATATTCCAGACATAGCAAGTGGAGGAAATATGATTGATTATGTTCCTATGAGAAAACCAGTCATTACTCCTGAAATTAATATTACAATTGATGTAAGCAAAGGTGCTGCATTATTAGGAGACAGCAGTGCTGATGGATACATAATTTATGGTGAAGTAGATAACTATAGTTTAAATGTATTTAATTCACAAAACATTACTGATAATATAACTATGTATTTAACAAATTATAATAGCTTTGATACTCTTGAATTAAATCAAACATCATTTGTTGAAGTGCCTGCATATTCAAAAGTAGGTTTAGTTTTAAATATGAGTGATACAAGTGTTGGAACTTTTGTTACAGCAGTTAATGCAACAACAAATACTTCAGGATATAGTATGCAATTAAACATAACAACAAAAATTACACAATCATTTAAAGAAAGTCCTAATTGGGATAGTGATCTTGAATCAGGACAATTCCCTGGATTAGTTGCAGGTGATATTAATAATGATAATTTAACTGATTTAATAATTACTTCTGGTGCTGCAGCTAATCAAGAATATTTACTTGCTCAAATACATATAAATGATGGTACTTCATTAAATAAAAACATTACTTGGAGTTCTAATATAACAAATGTATCTTATCCAAGTATAATGCTTGCTGATATTAATAATGACCTGTGGTTAGATTTAATGATTGCTGGAAGCACTAATCCATTTGGTGGAGGAAATGAAACTGTTTTTGTTTATATCAATAACCATACTTCATTTGTGCAAAATAATACTTGGTCACAAAATATAACTCCTAAAGATTTAGCATCCATAACTACTAATGATATTGATTTAGATGGAGACATAGATATTGTATTAATAGGAGGAAATACTAATGATCATGCATCAAAGATCTATATCAATAATGGATCATCATTTGTTGAAGATCATGACTGGCAAAAGAATTTAACAGGAAGAGGAGATGGTGGTGCATTCTTATTTGATATTAATAATGATAATTATTTAGATTTATTATTATCAGGAGAAGATATTAATAGTGATTATGTTACAGAGATTTATATTAATAATGCATCAACATTTGTATATAATAATACATGGAGTAAAGGATTAGAAGAAATTCCAGTAAGTACATTTAATAATATTGCATTTGGAGATCTTAATAATGATAATTGGATTGATGCTGTTGTTTTAGGTGGATGGGTATATATAAATAATCAAACTACTTTAGTTAAATATTCTAATTGGTCTGATAATCTAACAGGAGATATATCCTTTTTAGCAGATTATAATAATGATGGTTATATTGATCTATTAACAACCAGAGATGATGACAATAATAATGAATTAAAAGTATTTAAAAATAACGGAAGTGCACTTAGCATAGATACTGATGCAAGCAGAAATTTAGGAAATAATATGGAACATGGAATGTTTATTAATTTGGATTCAGATGATAATGTTGATATTGTTGCAACTCAATCAATATCAGTAAGTCCTCCTGTAGTTAATGATGGATTTGTATATCTAAACAAAATAGACAATAATAATACAGCACCAACACCACCAACTCAATTTAGTGCTTCATACAGTGGAGGAATTAATGTTGCTTGGGCTAATGCAACTGATGCAGAAGGAGGACAAGTATATTATAATCTAAGAATTGGTACAACAACTGGTGGATATGATATAATAAGTCCTAAATATGGTTATAGTAGCAACCCTACACAAGGTATTTATGGTAATATGCATCAAATTAATTCAACAATATTTAATATACCTCAAGAAGAAAGGACATTTTATTTGGGAGTACAACCACTTGATACTGGATTAAAAACAGGTAATTGGACAGAAACAACTATTACTTATGTACCAGGAGTAGGTGTTGTTGCAGTTGGTGGGTCTGCTACAGCAACAGGAATTGCAGCAGCTTTATCTGGCACACTTTCAGAAGATTTATTAAAAACTATACTTAAATATATTACTGCTGAAGAATTAGGTTTAAGCGACTCTTTATCTTCAGATGATGTTTATACACTTTTAATGAAACAAAAACAAGAAAAAGAAAAAACAAATATTAATATAATTGAACAAGCTCTTGAACAAGCTGTAACAGAAGAAGCTAAAAAAGAATTACAAACAATACAACAAAATATAAGATCAACATCATATAGTGCAATGAGTGTATACAAATCATTCCATGCATATAATATTACTGCAAACAAAACAGGAAAATCTGTAAATGTAACTTTATTTACAATAAATTTCACAGCAGATAAAAGAGAACTACATAATGTAACAATAATTGAAATATTTCCTAAATTTGTAGCTGAAACATCTAATAAAGTACATTTTATACATGAAAAACCAAAAGTATTGCAAGATGATCCAATTGTTAAATTCTACTTTAATAAAGTTAAAAAAGGTGAAACAAAAGAAATACATTATTTAGTTAAAAAGCACATAGATACATTAGCTACACAATCAATTGCTGTTCATGAAGGACTATCAACAGAAAAAGAAGAGGAATTAGAAAAAGAAGAAGAAAAAGAAATTGAAACACCTGTACCACAATTTAACAAAAATAGTTTATATATGGTACTTGAAATGATGATAGTATTATTAATAATATTTTATGTAATAGGAGAATATGATTTCCAAACCGGGAAAAAATATAAGAAAAAAGTAAAAGAAGTAAGGAAAAAAGAGCATAAAAGAGGATTAAAAGAATTAAGAATAGAAAAAAGAAAAGTTTCTAAAAAGATTAAAAAAATATACACATTTAAAAAATATCAAAAATATAAAAAACAAATAATAAAAATTATGATAAAATTATTTTTAGTATTATTAGTGGTATTGTTGGTTGGATTAATATATTACTATATTGATTATTCTACATTGTCTGGCTTTGTTTCAGGATTAAAAGATAAAATAATAGATGCACTTAGACAAAGTGAGGAAGCTTTGGCTTCGTCATACTATGGATATCATATAGTCATAGGATTAGTAAGTGTAGTCATATTAATTGTATTAATAAATATAATTAAAGCAGGTTTTAGGTTACTTAAAAGAGAGTTAATCAAAATCCAAAGAAGAAGACAAAATAAAAAGCAAAAAAAACAAGAACAAAAGATTAAAGAAGTAAAATTACAAAAGAAAAGAATGTTTAGAAAATTGATGATTTTAAAGAATGAAATGAAAAATAAAAGACAAAAAAGAATGAAGAAAAGAAGAGAAGAAAGACTAGCACAAAAGAAAGAAAAAGAGAGAATAAGAAAACAACAAAGAAGAACAAGAATAATTACAAAAAGAAGAAGACAAGATCAAAGAATTAAAAACAGAATAAAAAGGAAAAAAGAGAAAGTAAGAAAAAGAGAAGAAAAAAGAAGACAAAGAAAAATATTAAAAGATAGAAAAAGTAAAGAAAAACAAGAAAATAGAAAAAATAAAGGAAATGTAAAAGCAATGGAAAAACTTAGAAAAAAGAGAAAATTAGAAAAGAAGGTAAGGGAAAGAAGAGAAAAAGAGAAAATAAAACAAGAAAATAGAAAAAGAAAGCTAGAAAGAAAAGCTAAGAAAAGAAGAGAAAAAAAGAAAATAAAACAAGAAAATAGAAAAAGAAAGCTAGAAAGAAAAACTAAAAAAAGAAGAGAAAAAGAAGAAAAACTAAGAAATGGGAAAAAGAAAAATAAGATAAAACAAAAAACAATAAGGCAAAGAGTATGGAAGATAGTAAAAATAAAAAAGAAGGAAAAAAATAAGAGTAGTAGAAAGAATAATGCAAAGAAGAAGAAGAAGAAGAAGAAGAAGAAGAAGAGAAAAGTAATAAAGATAAGTAAAAGAAATAAAAATATTTTCAAAAGAATATTGATTATAATAATAATTATATTATTAATTGCTTGGGTTATAGATTTAATTATATGTTATGTTAACTTTGTATGGTTAACAGTGTTTATGAAAGCATTATTTAACTTGATTATAGAAACAATGTCGTCTACTGATTATGTAGGTCAGGTGATGCTTGGTATTATTGCATTATTATCTATAATCCTATTATGGAATGTAATTGAGCTTATTATAAAATTATTTAAGAAAAAAAGATAAGATTAAATAAAATTAATAATAACAATTCAAAATAAAAAGAGGTGGAAGATGAAAGGAAAAAACCTTCATTGGAAAAAATATTGGAATAATACTAAGAAAACTTGGTCAGTTATATTTAAAATAATTTTATTAGTAATAGGTTTTGTTAGTTTATTTGATCTTATGCCTCAAGCTTATGGTATAGTTGATGATGTTTTAACTGCTTATGTTCTTATGATATTTTGGCTTGAACTAGATATTACAAGGTTAATGTTTGGAACAAGAAATAAATTCTTAGACAAAGTTACAATAGGTACATTTTATGTATTAATAGTAAACACTTTTGTACAATGGGTAAAAGTTATAGATATAACAGATCCTGTAATTATCAATACATATGGTTTTTTAAGCAGAAATCTTCCTAATATGTTGTCAAGTGCAGTTAAAAATGCATTCTTATTTGTACACAATCCTGCTAATTCACAATTATTTAGTTTATTATCAAGCTATATTGGGTTCGGAATATTAGGTTTAATTATATTATACATGACATTCTTTGTTAAATTTAAAGATAGATCTTTGATTTATTCTATTAGTAGTATTTTTATTAAAAACAGAGAGTTCTGGGATAAAATTAATGATTTAAAAGAAAGAATAAAAGATGCACCAGTTAGAATAATTTTAGTTACAATAACAGTGCTCATAATTTATCAATATGTATTCTTACTTATAACTCAATGGTTTTTAATAACTCTTGGTAAAACATTGTTTATATTTGCGATTTTATATGCACTAAAAGATTTAAAAAGTAAAAAATCAAAAACAGTAAATAAAGCAGGTAAATTTGATGATATGTTCCTTAAATGGGTAACTGATCATTTAACAGATAAAAGTAAAGTATACCTTGCATTTGGATTGTTATTAATTTTACATTATATGAGTGATTTATCAACATTCTTTATACCATTTTTTACAGGAGTAGAAGTAAGTGGTTATTTTGTAAGTTTGATGGGATCACAAGCTTATACACCATTATTTAGTTTAATTACTACAGATTTAATATATGGAATTGTAGAAACATGGTGGGTATATGTATTTAGTACAATTGGAATATTGACACTAATCCTGCTTCCAATGATACTTTTATTTTTTACTCTAATGAAAGTTAATTTGAAAAGAATCTTAGACAATAAACGTATACAAGTTGTTTTAAACATATTCCTAGTTGGAATTGTTGTCTTTTTTATGGGACCATGGGTAAAACAATTAGTAATTAAAAGTGCAGGTATACAAGGTGTTAATTTTGTAACAGAATTAGTATCGTCAGCTTCATATTTTTCAATATATTCTTTGTTTATAATATCTTTTGTATTATTAGCTGCTTTAACATTATTAATAGTTATTTTAAGAAAAAATGTATTTTCTAAATATTTATTTATTATTAGTTATTTAATTAGTTTATCTTATTTAGGACAATATGTTTGGAACTATTTCCAATCATCAATAGTATATCATACAGATATTATTATGTATTCAGGAAATATGTTTTTATCAATTGTGTTTTCAATATTATTATTTGTTGAATTTTTATTTTATATTGGAGGATTTATATTACTTTGTTATAAATTTTCATTATATATTATAAGAAATATAATCAAAGAAATAATAACAGATGCAAATATTATAATCTGGACATTTCTATTTTTAGCAACTCCTATTTTGATTATGTATAACATAAGTATAGCGACTTTAACTTGGGCATCAATTTCAATTTTAGTATTGTTTGTATTTACTTTTGCAATGTCAAGATATCTTAAAGGAAAAGAATATAGAGATGATTATTTATTAGGGCTTGGAATAATAATAATTACATACCAAGTAGGATTAGTAATTATGACAATATTAAGCAAAGGATATGCTTTACAAGAACAAATATTAAACTTTATGCAACCAATAATTATCTTTATCCTTGCATTCTTTGTATTATTATTCTTTGGAGTAAGGGTTAAAGTTACAAATTTAAATTTTAAAAAAGTAATCTTTACAATAATAAGTGGTATTGTGTTTGGAGCTTTATTCTATGCAATAAATGAACCTACATTATCTTTACCAAGCAAAACAATAATTATTGTGTCAATATTTACTTTATTTGTTGCTTTAGCTGAAGAAATGTTGTTCAGAGGAATATTGTTTAGATTAGCTCAAAAAGCATTTTCTTATAATAAAGCATTGTTCTTGCAAGCATTTGTATTTGCAAGTGTACATTTCTTTAGTGTAAAACAATTATTCCAACATTATACAATAAATAAACATTTTTTAATCAGTTCTGCTCCGTGGATGATGGTAATTTATTTTGTATCATTAACTGCATTTGGAATAATGGCAGGATTATTTACAAGAGGGAAACTTGATAAACAAAGTAGAATTATTTATCCAATGATAATGCACTGGATTGTTAATATAATTGTGTATCTGTTGTAAGTTAGTTTTGTATTTATTGTAGTTTAGAAATTTAGTACTTTATTTAACTCAGATTTAACCCTAGTCTCAAAATCAATAACCTTTTCTCCTTCTTGTTTTTCTGTAGCCAAAGCTTTGATTAAATCTTTTGTTAATTGTTCTTCTTTATCAGGCAAAAGGTTTTCAACTTTAATCTGACCAATGTGTTGCCTAATTAAATTTGATTCTAATTCTTCTGTACTTGTTTTAGTATCTATTTTAATTTCTTCAAATTCTTTTGTTTTTAACATAGAAGTGGATTTCATTACAAAATAAGCAGATTTTTGATATATTTGGTTAAAAATAGATTTCCAATCAATATCGCTAACTTTGCCGTCTATAATACCTTTAACTCTAAGAGTGACAATTGTATTAATAAATTCATTATTTTGTATTTCATCTAATAATTTTTGTTTGATTTGTTCAGGTGTTAAATGATGAGATTCAATAATGATTGATTGATGATTATAAATTTTAATTTGTTCATATTTTAAGTTTGTGTTTTTTGTTTCAGGATCATATTCAACAATATAAAAACCACCACAACTAAATTGTTCTAATTCTCTAAAGTTGTTTGGAAATAATGCACCAGGATAAACTATTTTTCCATAACCATCAATATCAAATTCTTTTATATAATGAACATGACCTGCTGCATAATAATTAAAAGATTTTGGTAAAAGAGAAAGTGGTTGTGTTCTAATTTTTTCTAATTCTTTTGGTTTAAGTTCATCAATTGCTGAATGAAACATAAAAATCTTATACCCTTGCTCCTGTTCAAGGTTTTCTGTGATAAGTTGTTCATAATATTTTTTTTCAAGCATACCTTTCTTTCCCAACATACCTGTTATCTTTGCATTTGTTTTTGTATCAATTGTGAATCTTAATTTTAATCTTTTATCTTCAGTAACATTACCATTAACAACATTAATTATTAAACCTGCTTTTTCTAAAACACTTAACATGGTTTTACCACTTGGAGAAAAATCATGACTTCCAGGAATAGTATAAACAGGAATTTCTTTGTCTTTTAATTGCTTTAGTTTGATTGTAACTTGTTTTAGTCTGTCAATTGCTGGGAGCGATGTGTTGAACAAGTCACCTGCAATTAAAACAAAGTCAACTTGTTGTTCAATACATTTATCAATTGATTTTGAAAAAGCTTTTAAACTAATATCTCTAAGTTTTTGATCTTTCCAAGATCCTATGTGGCAATCTGCCATGTGTGCAAACTTCATCATTTGTTTTAAAAATACTTAATATTTATAAAGATTTAGTTACTTGATTATTTAATTAATACAACAGGTACATACAAATAAGTACAAATAAGAAAAAATAAAATTAGAATATTTACTTAAAATGAGGTTCTAACCCCTTATCTCTTAATTCTTGACAAAAAGAAACATCTGAATGATATGTAAAACCTAAGTCAGAAATAGGTCTACTGAATGTAAATAAACCATTACTGTAAACTGTGATTTTTGAAAGTGATGAAAAATAATCCATATTTCGAATACTAACATGAGGATAAAAATCCTTTGGTTCAATTGATTCAAATTGTTTTGAAATGTTCATAATTTTATTCCAAATTCTTATTATTTGATCAAGATCTGTTAATAATAAATCTTTATTTCTGTATCTTGATACTATTTGTGTGTTTGATTCTGTTTGACTTAATATATCTTGATTTTTATTATAAATAGTATACACAATCTCACCTAAATCCTGTCCTTTAAAATGAATCTTATTAAGGTCATTAGAATCGTGAAATTCAGATAAATAAAGTTTTTCTATAATTTGGATTTTGGATTTATCAGATTTATCTATGATAGAATCATATTCTAGTATTAATTTAAGTGGTGCTAATTTCTTAGAATCTGCTTTAGCTTGGTCCAAAATCTTCTCAAAATCACCAAATAAAGTGCGTGTTTCAGAGATACAATAATTAGACATTCCTTTATTTGAATTTTTCATAAAATCCCTCCACTTACTTAATTACTACATAAGGGTAGTTAAAAGAGTATATAAATGTTTCGATAATTCAAATAAAAAAAATAGAAAAAAGACAAGTTATGAGCTTAGTTTTTGTGTAACATTTTCCCAAGTTTCATTTTGGTAAAGGGCTAAAGTTGCATCATAGTCTTTTAAAAGAGACCTTGTTTTTTTATCTAGTAAGTCTATCATTCCTGCTGCACTTGTTTGTCTATATACTTTTAGTTTTACTTCATCTAAAACCTTGATCAAACCATTAAGTTTTCTTTTTAGGTTTAATGTGCTAAATCTTTTATACTTATCACACAAAAGCAAGAATCTCTTAAAATGAACTATAAAATAATCAAACATTTTTTCTATATCAACCAGTTCTTTTCTTGTTTGTTTTAATGTGGATTCAAATATAGGCTGGTATTTTTTTATTGTTTCAACTAATTTTATCAAGAATTCTGTGACTTTTTGTCTATATTGAGTTATTAATTGTTTTTGTAAAGCAACATTTGTTTCAACTAAATCTGGTTTTTTAATGTATTTAATAATATTCTTTTCTTTATCAAGAATATCATCTATTAATTTGTTTACAACAGCTTGTCTTTGTTGAAGCTCTTTGAGTAAAAGCATTGTTTATCACCTTTTTTGTTTATTTGTTTGTTTATTTGTTTATTTTATTCATTTTTGTAATATAATATTCACTTATTCATACATTTATATAAACATTTCTATGAATTAGGAATTAATTCCACTAAAATCTGTAACTGTTTGTGGTTTTGGATTTGGTAATGTTTGTTTAAGGGTTTTGTGTTGGTTTTTGTTTTGTTTTTGTAATTGTTCTTTAACAACTTCATCAAAAAATGGAATCTTGATTGGAATAGCAAACTTAGAAAAGTTAGATGTGATTATTGCTTCGCCTTTGTCCAGCGACGCTATATTCCTATTATCTGTAGATAAATCTTGTGCAGAACTCTCAATAATTGCCTGACGTTCTGGTTGCATTTCTATACCCATAATTATTTTTGTATTCATGTTTGCAAGTATTTGTCTAGGAATCAGGCTTGGTAATTGTGTGATTGCTGTTAAGCCTATTTTAAACTTTCTTCCTTCTCTTGCAATTGTTGAAAAGATATTGTTGCCTCTATCTAAGATATCTTTTCCAAGAACACGTGGTGCTTCTTCAAGTACAATAGAAATTACAGGTTTTGATGATAATTGATCTTTAGTTTTATAATATTTATATTTTGAAAAGATTTCACTTGTAACCATACTTCCAATCAAGATCTCAACTGAACCCGAGAATGAAGATGTATCAATAATTACAATTTTCCCTTGCTCTAGTTCATTGCAAATATCGCTTATGGTGGTTTCACCTGAATAATCATATTTAAAGATACTATTAGCTACAATTTTATTCTGCTTACTAACTAAATCTAAGTTTAATAAAGACATAATTGTACGTCTAACAACTGCAATGGTTCTTTGATCATATGAAAGGTTAAGTAGTTTTTCAAGAATAATTGCTTCTATCCATTTTTCTTTATATTGTTTATAATAAGAACTTAATGATTGTTGTTGAGGATCAGATAAATTAATAATGCCTCTAAAATGTGAAGGTTTTAATAATTTTAAATTAATAATCAAAGATCTTTGTCCTACAGGAGTTTTATTAGAAGTATAATAAATTATTTTATCTTTATTAGTGTGGTCTTTTAATCCAAGATCGTTTCTTCCAAAATATTCATCATGTGGATCAAGAACAAGCATTCCACAATAATCTTTGTTAACACAATTCCAAAGTATATTTTTTAATAATACACTTTTACCTCTTCCAGTAGTACCTGGAATAAGAATATGATGAGAAAATACTTTTTCACCATCCAAGTTTATATTAACATCAAGTGTTTTTGAACCAGACCTTAGTTTTCCAAATAAAATTGATTTTTTAGGCATTGATAAAAATGATAAATCTTCACTTGTAATTTCTCTTACTTGTGAAAAGAATTTAGGTAAAGTTTTGCAAAGAATTGCACCCTTTCCACCAATAAAAATCATTGGTTTAAGTAATGCTAAGTTATAATTTCTTAGTTCAGGCTCAAGAAACTCTAAATCTGTCTCTTGTTCTAATTTTAGTCCAGACATAAGTTCTAAATTTTGTTGAGATATCTGAGAACCAAATAAAAGGTCATAAACTTGCATTAAAACCTTGCCTGTTGGAGTGTTTGCAATCAAAAGTTCACCTAATTCAATCTTTTGATCAGATTTTTGTCTAATAATAATCTTACCAAAATCCCCTGATATCACTTGTCCTTTTATCATAGATATATATAGCAAAAAAAAGGATGTATTTAAAGACTTATATATTATAAAATAGAAAACTATAAATACATTATGAAATATTGAAAATTCATGGGGAAAAAGGGTTTTACAATACATATTGATGAACAAATAGTAGATAACTTTCGTACATATTGTAATCTAAATGCATTAAAAGTTAGTGCAAAAGTTGAATTATTGCTTCAAAAAGAATTAAATAATGCTAAAATCAATCCAACATTAGTAGAAATGTTTGAAAAGATTCTTGATGGACAAAAAATTCTAAGAATTCATAAAACTAGTGGTCAGACAAAGGTAACTGGAACAAAGGAAACAATAGTAACAAAAGAAACAACAGGAACAAAAGATATATCTATGACAAAGGACAAACCAATAATAAAATCAATAACAGAGGAAACAGAAACATTAATAGGAGAAAAAGATACAAAAGAAGAAGAAACTAAAGTAATAAAAAAAGAAGTGTCAGAAGAAAAATCACAACAACAAAAGAATGTGCCTACAATTGAACATTTGAAAAGAATGAAGAGTATATGACCTTACCTTCTTTTTGCTTCTATCTTCATGATCTCATCCATATCTTTGACAGTTATTGAACAACCATGAAGCTTAATACCCCAAATAAGTGCATGTAAAAGTATTTTTTTGGGGTTTTTTAATGAAATGGGTTTATATCTATCTAATAATCCTTTTTCATAAGCATAAATAACTAATTCCATTGATCGAATCATTCTTACATTTTTTGTTAATGATTGTAATTCATTTAATGCTTTTTGATTGATTTTTATTTTAGAATGAAGTTTTTTTTCAAAAATCCTTGCCATTACTTTTGGCTCTTCAAGAATTAATCTAGTTGTTCTTTCGTCTATAGCAACAACATTAGACCCAGTTTTAATAGCAATAGCAACTGCTTCAACTTCACCACCATGAACAACTTTTAAAGGTCTACCTTTTATAATAAAAACAGAATTAAATAATTCAAACAGTTTATTTTCTAAATCAAAATCCTTTTCAGGAAACACAGTTAAAAGTTTTTTTTCAACAAGTTTTAATGTTTGCAATGCTTCAAACTGAAACTTTTTTGTTTTTTCTAAGGGATAATCAATTAATTCTTTTTTTACCCTTCTTCCAATTATAAATTGTCCTTTGAATTGTTTTTTTAGAGGATCAATTAACCAAAGTATGTTATTCATTGCCAAATTGATTATTGGTCCTGAATCAAATACAATTGCTTTCATATTGATTTTATTTTATTTTTAATAATGAATTTTATATAAACTATTTTCCCTGGATGGGTAGTAGGGGAAGTGGATTTGGTGGGAATATTACCTACTTAAATAAACTCCTTGTAAATGCGAGCCTTTTTCTTATATCTGTTGAAATCTTTTCCCTATCAAAAACTTGGGTATTACCAATATAACTCATAAGTTCCCATTTTGAGACTCCCATCAAATCAGCTGCTTTAGATGCAGAAACTCCACCTTCAAATAATTTAAACCCTTTTTTTAATTTTGCTTGATCAATTACTTCCTGAACATAAAGCTTTAATTTTTTATCTATTGAAGATAATAATTTGAATAACTTTTTAATTTCTTTTCTATAACCTACAAAATGATCTTTTCTTAAATGGTCTCTTGCATTCATAAGACCTGCCATAAGATTTTTGTAGATAGTATCATCTGCATAACATCTCATAACTAGCTTGTATAATGCATAAATTAAAATTCCAATGGAAATAGAATCTTCATCCTGAAAAACTAAAGAATCTTTAGTTGTGTAATTACTTAGCTGTTTTAGTTCAAAAACATCTTTTTCTTCCTTTACTCTTAGAATTTCAATTACTTCCTCTAGAACCTCTAACACATCTCTTTTTATTTCAATCTTCATAAGAAGATTTATATAGATTAATATATATAAATGTTTGCATGGAAAAGAATATTGGAAATAACATAAATAACATGAAAAAAAATATAAATAATATTGGTAATAATATGGAAAATAATATAAGAAACCCTGTTGTGAAGGATAAGTTTTATGAAGCTGAGAAAGACAAATTGGTATCTCAAATTAAAGAATGCTTTTTGTCTAAGTTTGGTCCAAAAGAATTACCTAAAAAGAATAATTTGTATAATATTTCAAGTACCAAAAATGTAATCTCTTCAATTGTTCCACATGCAGGATACACCTGTAGTGGAATGTGTGCAGCATTTGTTTATCTTGAACTATCAAATAGAATAAAATCTACATCCGAATCAAGAGAAAACACAGTAATAATCATAGGAACCGATCACACAGGACATGGATCTGGTATAAGCATGATGGATTGGAAAACACCATTAGGTATTGTTAAAGTTGATAAAGAATTTTGCAAGACTTTGATTGAAGATCCTAATTCTGGATTAATTATAAATGAAGTTTCTCATACTAATGAACATAGTATAGAAGTTCAATTACCCTTTTTGCAGTATATTTACAACCACATACATGGTCAGGATTTTAAGATTGTACCAATAGTAATCAGTAATGAGATAAACTATGAAAAAGTTGCAAATGATATATTTAAAATTGTTTCTAAAAATTTAGAACAAAAGAATTTTACAATTATTGTAAGTGGAGATTTTGTACATTATGGTCCTGCATATGAATATGTTCCTTTTGGGGAATGTATTAATGAAAAAAATAAAGAGATTATTACAAAAATACAAAAATTAGATAATAAAGCAATTAATTTTATATTAAACAATGATTCTAAAGGTTTTACTGAATTCTTAAATAAAACAAATGCAACAATTTGTGGAAGATTTGGATTTAATATGTTAATTAAATTAAATAAATTGTTTAAATTAAAAGGAAAATTATTAAAATATGAAACTTCAGGAAATGTGTTTAAAGATTATTCTAATAGTGTAAGTTATGCAAGTATTTTATTTGAATGAATATCAGAATGTAAATAAAAAGAATAAAATTGTAAAATTAACTACTTATTTTAGATGAAGGAATTCAAAAAAATAAGGATTTTATATGCTTAAATTCCGCAATATTTATATATAAAAACGTATAAAATATATATTGTTAGTTTAATATTTGAACAAAATTAAAAAAAGAGGTCTAAATAATATTTTTTAATTATATGGAAAATAAATAATAGATTATAATGTTATGATAATTACATTAAGTCTAATATTAAAAGGAGGGGATAAGTTTGAAAATAAAAAATTTTACAGAATTAGACGGAATTTTAAAAAATTCATTTAAAAATTTAAGAGAAGAATCCAAAAATAGTGATGGTGCATTACAAAAACAGATAGATGCTTTTAGTAAAAAAGTTGAGAATTCTAATAAATCATTGAATAGTCTTGAAAAAAGTACTAAAGGTTCTTTAAAAGATTTTGAAAAGAGTATAAAAGAGTTTAAAAAAGAGTTAAGTGATTTTAATAAATTACAGAAAAAGAATTTAAATGAAAGTGATAAAAAAGTAAGTTCTAAACTTGATTCTGTTAATAAAATAATTGCAACATTCAAAAAAGATGTTATAAACATAGTTAAAATTATTAAAACAAAAGCAGTAAGTCAGGAAGTGTTTGATAAAAGAATGAAAAGTACAGATGAAAACACTAAAAAAATAGGAAATTATATTAAAGAAATAATTGGTTTAAGAGACCAAATATCAGAACAATTTGGAGAAGTAGGATCAAATAAAAACAATATTTCTGTTGTTAATTCAAAAGTTAATAAATTACATGGAATGTTTGAAAATCTTGGACAAAGATTGTCAGGAATAGATGAATTAGGAAAAGAGATTAAAAGTTTAGACAAAGCAAGTGTTACTTCTGAAAAATTTAATGAAGAAATAAAAGGAATGTATGAACAAATAAAAGAAACAAAATCAGAATTAAATAGTAATGTTAAAGAAATGAAAAGTGAACTTAAAGAAATTAGAAAAGAATTAATAAGTGGTTTAAAACACGTCGATAAAATCAGAGATATAGAAGGAACTGTAAAAGAAATAACTAAAAGGGGAGCAAGTGAAGTAGAATTGAGAGAATTAAAAAGGACAGAAGAAAGTGTTTTAAAAGGTCTAAGAGATGAAATAAAAGAAATTAAAAAGGAAGTTGCAACAAAAGAAGTATTAAATAATGAAGTGACTAGATTAAAAGGACAATTGAAAGATCTAAAATTAACAATTGGTGAATGGAATAAAACTATAAATAAAGAATTAAAACTACAATCACAAAGTGGAAAGTTTATGAAAGAAGTTGCATCAATTTTTGATGAAAAGAAAGAAACTCAAAGAGAATCTAAAAATATATCAGAAATGGAAGAAATAGAACTTGATTTAAAAGAAATGGATGACCAACCAAAACAAGATGGAGTTTTGAAAAAAACAATGAGCGGGATTATTGATTTTTTTATAGAAGATGAAGATGAAATTAGGGATGAAGAAATAAGAAAAATTGAATTAGAACCAGTGAAAGAAGAAATAAGACCATTAAAATCTGTTAAAAAACCCAAAAAAATAACAAGAAAACCAAAAATAGAAATAATAGAAGAAGTTGAAATTAAAGATACAGATGAACTTGATTCTGAAACACAATCAGAAGGAAAAGGTTTAGCCTCTAAGATGAAAAAAGGAGTTGTTAATTTCTTTTTTGAAGAAGTAGATGAAAGTTTAGAAGAAAATGAAAATGTAGAAGTTAAACCTATAGACGAGAAAAAAGCTTTTGAAAGCCTAAAACAAGATAAATCTGAAGATAAAGTTAAGGTTCAAGTATATGGCGGCAAAAATGGTAAAGAAATAAAAGAAAAAGAAAAGTCACTTAAAAAGAAGAAAAAGAATGGTAAAAAACCAAAAGTGAAAGTATTAAAAGATAAAAATACTACTTCTTCTAAAAAAAAGTATAAAAAGCTTGATAAAGATACTTTTGTAGATGATTTTGGTAAAGAAACTAATTATTACCCAGAAGATTATTTTTATTGATTTTTAACCTTTATTTTTTATTTCTGTTTTATTTAATACTATTTAATTATAAAAGGATAATTAAAAGAATATTAAATTAAGAATAAAATAAAGAAAAAAACTAATTAACTAAAATTATCATCAATATCTTCTATTATCTGGTTTTGTTTCTTTTTCCACCAAAAGTATAAGACTAATCCCAATACAATGATAATTCCAACAATTAACCAACCATACGTAGGTTCTTTTTCAACTTTACAATCTCCAGGACATGATTCAATTGTTTCTCCATCTTCACAAATATTATTTCCACATACAGCTGGTTTTTCATCTGATTCTTCGTAAACAGCGACTGTATTTGATGTGATTTCACTTATTTTTTTGTTAATGGTATATTTTATTTCTTTTTTATCTCCTTCTTTAACTTCTGCAAAATCAAATTCAAAAATAGGATCTGCTTGAAGTATTAATGTTGGTTGTAATCCTACAAATTTTACATCATCTGCTGATTCAGCCATTGTTTTTGGTATTGTTTCAATAACTCTAACATTTTTGCCATCTTTTAAAGCTGTAAACTCACTTGTAATTAAACTTACTGTTGTTGATTTAAATGTAGTTTTTGATTTTACTTTATAAACAATTAATGATTTCTTAACATCTAATGAAACAACTTCACCTGAATCAATTGCTTCTTGGATTTCAGTTAAAGCTTGTTGTGCTGGTTCTGAAGTTGCAAGATTTAATGAAGTAGTAATTGTGTCAACAATAGATAAAGGTGTTTTTATTATTTTATCTTGGACAATTGTAATTGTAACATCTTCTGATGAAACTGAATCTAAACCTAATGATTCAGGATCTATTGATTGTAAGATATCTGAAATCAGAGTTGTGTCAGTTATTTCAGTTGGTGTTGTGGTATCTGTTACTGGTGCACCACTGCCACTAGATGTTCCAGAAGATCCACCACTCGTAGTAGTAGAAGTTGTTCTTCCACAATCAGTTTGACAAGTATTTTTAGATGCTGTACAAACATCACCTGATCCTGCTGATTCTCCTCCACTACATGATCCATCTCCACAATAACCAGAAGTTACTGATAAAGGTAAGCTAGTAAATGCAGCAGATGACCAAGCATATGTAGTTGTAGAAGCTCTACAACCAATATAAAAAGTAATTGTTTCTCCTGTTAAATCAATTGAAGAATTTCCTGCTACTGGTAAAAATTGATGAGCTGTTGCATTACCATAAAGTCCTGCTTCTGTTATTGTAAAACTACCTCTAACAACATTATTAATTCTTGCAGTTACTGTTGTGCCAGATGCAATATTTGCACTTGATTTAGTTGCTGCTCCATAAAAACTATGTGGGAAAGGTGGAACAGATAAAACAAAGCATGATAATGTAATTACAAACATGAACATGATAATTAAACTAAGAATTGATTTATTTGTGTATCTCTTCATATTATTTCCATCCTCTTTGTAAAATTCTTATGAACTTATTATAAATAACTTATAAACTTATTTATGTTAATTATGTTAATGATAATAAAATAAAATAAAAAAATTGGAAGATTATTTAAATCTATCTTCCGGATCCACTTCTTGGTATGTCTCTATTAGTTGCATCTGGTAATACATATATAAAATAACCAGTTCCAACTGCTAAGTCTTTTGCTGAAGTCGCTGATGCTAATTCAATTGAATATGCTAATCCTCCCCAATCATATAAGAATGACCATGTTGGATTTGCTCCGCTTTTTAATGAAGTACCAAATACATCTCTAATTTGACCATTTGATATGTTATTAATACCAATCAAATTCCATTTTGTACTTAGTGCTAATTCTGTTGGAGCTGCATATGCTCTTGAAGTATCTAAAGTGCTTGTAATCGGTGTAAAGTATGCTATTTGTGTTGAATTTACTTTAATTGCATATCCTTTTAATGGAGACAATGTTGTTGGTATTGTCCATTCATCAGTTGTAGGATTATATTCATAAAGTGTTTCATACACAACATCTGATAATGCATCACTTACAGATGTATCAGCTAATGTTAATGGAATTGAAATTAAATCCCAACCTGTACCTGCTGCTCCACCACCTGCGATTGTTACTGGTATGTTCATTACTGCGAAATCTGTTTTATTAGATTTTGTTGAGCCGTCTTTTTCAGTATCTTGACGCCATAATTTAATTGTATCACCAGCTCTTGCATTTACTAAACTTGAAGAACCAAATGTCATTGTTGAGTTTCTGAATACACCTGTATTTAATCCTGTTTCTACCATTGTTATTGATACAACATTAGTAGAGTTTAGATCAGTTTCAGTATAAGCAGTTAAAGTGTCTACTGCATCATTATCTGTGTTTGCATCATGATCTATTACTGTGAAATTTACTGTACCTGATGTATTGTAATTAGTTCCATCTAACTCTGCTGAAGCTGTGAAATAACCAACCATTTGTTCCATTACAATTCCTGGATCATCTGATGATGAACCATTCAAAGTTGGATCGTAATAAACCCTAATGTGCTGCATTATATTACTTGAACTTACTAATAATACATTTGTTGCTGCTGCTGAAGTACTTAAAGTATAATTTATTGTAAATAATCCTGTATCAGCACCTGTTTCTGTTGCAACTAATGAAGTTAATGTTGTATCACTTGCTGTTGTATTTACTTTAACTTCAACTGTATCAATAGCACTTACATTTGTATTGTTACCAGGATCATTTACAGTTATTAAGAACCCTTCTGAACCTGATGGTTTGAATAAAGTAGAGTTTAATGTAATTGCAACTGTATTGTTTGCAATTCTTGCTTTTGCTGTATAAATTGCGCCATTAGTTTGATCTACATATCTAGCTTGTATCCATCCACCTGGTATAACATCTAAATGATAATCTGATCCCGGAGTTCCTGAACTTGCACTAGTATTCACATAAATCTTTGCTTTAACTCCTGCATCAGTTACTGAAACATTGAATACAGATGTTGGTCCTGAACTTGATCTGTTTAATGTAATATTTATACCAGCTGAATCTGTACTACTGTTTAATGTAATCTCTGAAATATTTACTTGTGATCTATTATCAAGATCTATAATAGTAATTATAATTTCATCAAGATTACTCTCACGATATACACTCTTATCAAATGATAAACTTGCATCATATTGTACATCAAATGTTCTACTTAAGATAGCTGGATTTGAACCACTTAGTCCTTTATCATCATTATATACAACTTGTACAGTATCTCCATCTGTTACTTGTAGTAAGTTTGAATTATTATCTGAACTACTTGTAGTTAATGTTAGATTTGTTTCAATTCTACCACCTGCTGTACAGTTTGCTACAGCTGTTTCAAATGTCCCAGTATTATCTCCTGTTTCATTTAATGCAACTATAATACCTGTTGGATTTGTTGTTGAATTAACAATCAAAGGTACACACTGAACACTTGCATTATTTGTATTAAAACCAGAATCTGTAAAATTTAAGAATACTGAATCTGTTCTATTAAAGTCTGTTGAAACAACTCTTGCATTAGTAGTTATAGTAAAATCTGCAGTTTGGTCAAGCCATGCAGTTAATGTTGATGTTACACTAGTACCAGTTGTATCTGTAAAGTTGATATATATTATATCTCCTGATGTTACATTGATCCATGTTTCATTAAGATCACTTACACAACCCTGTGAGATATTATTATAACCTGTAGTTCCATTATTTACATCTCCGAAACGAAGCGTTGTATTTAAAATTGCAAATACAGACGAATCTGTTGCTGTTGCTGTTCCTCCTTCATTTGATTCATTTAAGTACATAGTTACATAACTAACACCTTCACCGCCTCCAGCAGCTCTACATCTTGTACTTGAAATAGTTATAGTTGCTGATTCTTGTATTGAAGCATCTGTATTCAAATCACTATCATTTACTTTGATTAAAACACTATCCCCTGTACCTAATGCACTTCCTGAATAATTAAATGTAAGATCAGCTTTATCACTAACAGTTAAAGAAACAACTGCTCCTGCTACTGGTGTTTGACCAGTGAAGTTTGCAACATCATTATAAGTTACATTAACATAACCACCTTCTCTTGCTGCTAATTGTAATTTAGTTCCACTCCAATAACTTGCACCTGAAGAAAGTGTTGTGTTTGCAAACATTGTAGTGCCATTAAGATTAAATATTCCAGTATTTGTACCAGTTTCATTCATTCCAACTGTAACACTTCCTAATGATCCCCAATTTACATCATAACTAGTAATTGTTAGATATCTTGCATTGTTATCAATTGCAGAATAATCTACATTTGTTCCATTATCATATACTGTGAAAAAGTCCATTACTCCTGTTGCATTGTTTACATCTAATTCTGTTGTTGCACCTGCTTCAATTTGGCCTTTTGTATCTACCCAAATTAAATCTGCATTCTCAATAGTAGTTCCAAAGAAGTTAGTATCTTGATATGTCAAATTTATGCTGTCTCCTTCTACTATTAATAATGCATTATCAAGTTCTGAACTTGCTGTTAAATTCCAATTTAATGCATAACTTAAATTTCCTTCACTCATAAACAAGCAAGGTGTTTGTACATTAAATACACCTGTGTTTACTCCTGATTCATTCAAACAAATAGTTAGATTTTCTGATGAAGATGTATTTAAAAGAACAGTAATATTTTCAACAACAGCTGGATATTTGTTTTGACCAGTATCATTTACACCAATTCCAAGCATATCCCATAAGAAGCTGCTTGAATCTTCATTTTCTGTGTAAGAACTGTTTAAATATGCAACACCTGTTCCACCATTAAACCAATAAGCAACACCAGTTTGTTCTATAATTATTGTATCTGATACACCACTTGTTGCACCAGCTGCAATATAAGTAACATTAATAATTTCATTTACATGAGGATTATTTGATACATTAATAGTATAATTAGATTGTCCACCTGCGGGATTTGCACCTGTTGTTGAAACAGAAATAAATCCATCAGTTGTATTTCCCATTATAATATGTGGTTGAGTTGTATTAACAGTTAAATTATAATGATTAGTAGCAGATCCTGATTCATTTAAAGTAACTATGAATCCATTTGGATTGGATGTTGACCTTATAGTTACATTAACCTGATCAGTACCACTGCTAATGGCTGAATCTGATGAAAAATTAACAAGGAAGTTAGTGTTTCCTGTTGTAAAAGGAACACTTCGATCAAGATCAGCACCACTTTCACTTATGATTTGCAAATAAGCAGCAGAATGCGACGCGACCACAGAAAATGCCATCAATAGAATTAAACCTATAAATAATATACTTTTATTAATTTTCACCATTTTTTAATACACCTCATTTTTTGTTCCATTTGGAATTTTATAGTTTTTTTTAATAATTAGAGCAGTTTTGAGCTCTTTTTTAATTAAATTAAGCTTTTTCACTTACATTTAATGATTTTATAACCTTAAAGTTTACCCCTCAAACTAATCTCTTGAATTTGAGACTTTAATTGGTTTTTCATCCATATATGATTCATATTGGATTAAAACTATATCAACGAAGATTAGTATTTAAAGCTTTCGTTTTTGAGCTTGTTTTTCCAAGTAAAATTCTATTTGTTTTGCTTTTTTCATAGTAAGTTTTGCCTGACTTTGATATGAAAAATCAAGACTCATTTGGTCTCAATTTAGTCTCAAATAGTCTCAATTAGTATGTTAAATGTCTTAATTTTGTCTCATTTAATACTTAGAATTAGTCTCACAGAGTCTTTTATAATCTGGTACTTGTCTGAGACTTTATTACAACAATCTTAATATCATTAATGTCAATTACTTCAACAAATTGCCTATTTTTAAGTTCTTCAAAATAACGATAAAATGATGCTTTTGAACAATAATTATTTTCATCAACAATAACATCTTTAATTTCAGGTAATGTGTATTGACCTGATGAAATTACACTTAATATTTTTTGTTTTATAACAACTTTTTTGTTTCTTTTTAGACGACGAATCATTTCTGTTCTTAGCCCTGTATTTGGTTGTTGAAATTGTTGTTGATGAATTTGTTGAGGTTGTATTTGCATATTTTGTGTTTGTTGTTGTGCATTCTTGAGAGAAGAATTAATATGATTTAATAAAGATTTTATATTTTTTAATTCTTTTGTAAATAATTCTACATTTTTGTTTAAAATATTTATATCATTAGAATTTAATTCTAATTTATTTGAATTTAAAGTTATATCCTCTTTAATTTTAGAGAAAGTCTTCTTTAGAACTTGTTTTAATAGTACTATTTCTCCCCCATCACCTGATTTTTGCATTATCTTATTATAGGTAATAGATTATATATAAAAGTTGTGTAAGATTGACATATAATTATTATATATAAACCTTGCAGAAATCCTTACTCACTAACGTTCGATGCTGCCCTGCCTGTTATAACTTATTAAAAGATGAGTCATAACAACGGCAGAAATAAGAAGGCAGCAATAGGATTTCTACAAGCCTATTTATAAAAAGATATTTATATACAAACAATATTAACTAAAATATGATAAAAAGATCAAGCGACAATAGAATAATTGTTAGTAATAAAAAAATTCTAAAAAATATGTTTACACAAGGAACTGGTTTAATGTTTAAAAGAGGTATAAAAGATATTGGTTATGTTTTTGTTTTTAAAAAAGAACATATAATTGGAATAACAATGTTGTTTGTTTTTTTCCCAGTTGATGTTTTGTTTTTAGATTCTGAAAAAAAAGTTGTTGAGATTGTACAAAACCTAAGACCATTTAGAAATTATTGGCCAAAACAAAAAGCAAAGTATGTCATAGAACTGCCAAAGGGAACTGCGTATCAAAAGGATATCCATATACGAGATGAATTAAAGTTTTAGTTTGAAATAATGAAATTAGATAAAAAAATTTAAAAAGAGTTAATTACTCCAAAACATAAACTTCTTTTGTTAAACTTTTATGAATATATATTTTGAATTTATGTTTTATTTTGTATTTGTTTTTTTGTTTTGTTTGTTTGATTATATCTTTAAAGTTAATAAAATTAGGAACACCAACCACTATTGTCTTTGGTTTTATAGTTTTTTTACAGATTTTTAAGAAATCTGAGTACAATTGTTTTAGTTCTTTATTTATTTTTGAATTTCTACCATAAGGAAAATCTGTTACAATATAATTATAATGTTTAATTATTGTTAATGAATCTTTATTTATTAATTTGTATTGATTTGTTTTAATTTTATAATGTTTTAGATTAATTTTGCACTTTTTTAGTTCAATATTGTTAATATCGTATCCAATACATTTCCCACCTAATAAACCCCATTCAATTAATATTCCACCAACACCACAGAAAGGATCTAATATTGTATTATTTAATTTTGCTCCTGACAAATTAACCATTGCTCTTGCTAATCTTGGATCTAAGCTTGTTGGTGATAGTTCAGGTCTATTGTGTGGCTTTCTGTGAGCAAAGTCCTCTTGATTAACAGACACTAATTGTGCAACAATCACTTTTGTTTTTGTAAATATAAAATGTATTTCTGTTTTTGAGTTTTTTAATTTTGTTTTTGGTGTTTTTCCTTCACCAACTAAATTATTCCAGATAATATCTGCAATTGTTTTGCTTGTTATTTGTTTTGAGTTCTGTGTTTGAACACAAAAGTTTGATTTGTAGATTGATTTCCAATTATAAGTTTTGATTTTGTTAATTAAGTTTTTTTTATTTGATGTGAAAAGTAATTGGTATACTGATTTTGTGTATGCAAGTCTTTTTACCTTATCAATATCAAACTTAGAATCAATAATTAAGAAATTATCTAATAGTTTATGTTCTTTAGTTTGTAAAATAGATAAAACTTCTGCTGTTGATAGCTTTAGGTTGTGTTTTGATAATTTGAAGATTAGTTTCATACTCTCTTTCATACTATATTATAATTCAATAAACTTTATAAAGGCTTTCCTAATCCCAATAGTCTATGAAAAAGAGTATGAGGATAGGTAAGAATGTATTTGTTTTGTGTATTTTGTTCTTGTTTTTAATTGTATTATGTTCGTTTACATTTGCTAAAGAAAATAGAATAACATTATTAGCTGTTTCTGAATCACAAAATGGAACAATAATAGGAGCAACTGCTGACCTGTTTCTTGAAATAAAGCCTGGCCAAGGCAGAGTATTTATTGATACAGTTCCTTTGACAAAGCTTGATACACAAATATCAACAAGGTTTGCTAAAGAAATAGCATGTGATTTTATTGAATCAAATAAAGCAGAGCTTGGTAATGTTGATTGTGAAAATTATGATTTTATATATACAATTAAATCAAATGCACCAATAATTGGAGGACCAAGTGCAGGTGCTGCAATATCTGTATTAACAATTTCAAGCTTAACTGATCTTCAAATTAATGATGAAGTTGCAATCACAGGAACAATTAATTCAGGTGGACTTATTGGAGTAGTATCTGGTATCAAAGAAAAGATTGATGCAGCTGCTGATGCAGGAATGACAAAAGTTATGATTCCATATGGAACAAGATATTATAAGGAAAACAAAGATGATTTAGAAAAAAAAGATAGTCTAAAAGAAGAAGAAAAAATTAAAATAGATATTGTTGCTGAAATTGATTTAAAAGAATATGCTTCTGAAAAAAATATTGAATTAATAGAAATTGAAGATTTAAATGAAGTTATGTTTTCTTTTACTGGAAAAGAATTCATAAATAATAATAAAAGTTTGGAAATAAATGAAAAATATGTATCTATAATGAAAAAAGTTTCTGAAGATTTATGCACAAGAAGTAGAAATTTTATTGATGAACTTGATTTAGAAATAACTGAAAATGAAAAAGAAGTATTAATTCAAATTGATCAACTTTCTAATTCAAGTGAAAAAAGTTATTTTGAAGAAAAATATTATTCAAGTGCAAGTTATTGTTTTGGTGCAAATGTCAAATTAAATTTATTATATTTAAAACAACAAAATTTATCTTATGTTGATGCTATTACATACGCTGATTTAATACGACAAAAGTTAATTAATCTTGAAAAAGAAATTGATTCTAAAGATATTAAGAGTGTAAGTGATTTACAAACTTACATGGTTGTAAAAGAAAGAATTGTTGAAACAAAAGAATTATTAGATGAAGTTAAAAATAATGAAGATGAAGATTATTTATATACATTAGCATTTGCAGAAGAAAGATATTTTAGTGCTTTATCATGGAAAGTTTTCTTTGATTCCAACATAGGAAAAACTGAATTATTTAAAGATGAAAAAGTTGTTTTAAAACTATGTCAAGAAAAATTAGAAGAAGCTCAAGAAAGAATGAATTACCTTGGATTGATATTACCAATTAACCTTCAGAATATAGATAAAGAAATTGATTATGCAAAAAAAGATTTAAAAGATGGAAATTATGAATTATGTTTGTTTAAATCTTTAAAAGCAAAAGCTCAAGCAAATTCTATTTTAAATATGATGAGTGTTAAACAAGAATATGTTAATAGATCCATTGAAACAAAGCTTAAAATTATTAAAAATAATATAAATCTTGAAAATGAACATAATATATTCCCAATAATGGGATATAGTTATTATGAATATGCTGATGAATTGAAATATACAGATATTGGATCTGCTTTATTATATGCTGAATATGCATTAGAATTAAGTAATTTTCACATATATTTGAATGATAATGTTGATTCTCAAATAGTCATAAATAAAGACTATATGGCTTATATTGTTATATTTTTAATAGGTATTGCAGTAGGACTAGTATATAATTTTAATATTAAAAAAGAAGTCAAAAAAAAGCCTAAAAAGAACAAATAAACCTTATTTCCTAACATAAAGACTGAATAAGTTGTTTTAGAAGATATAGATTAAAAACCCCTGGGAAGGCCTCCGAAGAAACCCTCCTTGGGGAAAAAAGAGGTGATAGATTGTGAATTTTCGATTAGAAGTGCTTAACACCTCTAATTTACTTTTATATGTTACTACTATATAGTAGGTTGAACTCATATATAAATGTTTTGGTTCTTGAGTACTTAGAAGTGGTGATGTGGGAAAGATTTATATATTAATAATTAAATAATTTTTATATGAATCTAAAAGAATTGAGAAAA
>CAXGTL010000002.1:0-56986 GCA_964012725.1 Candidatus Woesearchaeota archaeon | reverse complement strand
CAAGTAGCAACTGAGTTTTTACTAATAACTGGATTCTTTATGTTAATCATGATTCCAACTATTTTTTATTTTTATGCTTATACACAAGAAGCAACCATAGAAGTTGACACATCAAGGGCAGCTTCATTAGGCGATGCAATTGTGTCAACTGCTGAGTCTGCTTATTATTATGGACGAGATACAAAACTTACACTTAATATTGATCTTCCTGGTGGAGTTTCTAACATGTATGTGGAATGTTATGAAGCAGGTTTACCAGAAGGCCAAGATCCACGAAAAGAATGTGCTCTTAACATTAATATGTCTAATAATGAGCTTTATTTTAACTCAGATGTACCAATTAAAGGTGAGTTTGATGAAAATGATCTTTTACAAGGAATGCATGATGTTGTGTTTGTAACTGAAAAAGATACTTTAGGAATGTATGTTAATATAGAATTTAAAAAAGATGAATAATTATAAAAAAACACAAATTTCTATGGAATTCATGCTATTAATTACTTTTATGCTTTTTTTCTTTATTGTATTTTTTGGTGTAGTTCAATATAGAATGGCTGAAGCAACATCTACAAAAGAAATGTTGTTGTTAAGAGAAGTAGGTGATTATGTTAAAAATGAAATTAGTTTAGCAGCTACAGTTGAAGATGGATATGAAAGAACATTTGAAACTCCGATTGATGTTGTTGGAAGAGAATATTATATGCATTTGTATAAAACTGCAAATGAAGACGATGATAGGGTTCAATATTATTTAGAACTTAGTTATTTGTATCAAAATTCTACTATATTTGTTAATTTACCTTATATTGATCTTGATATTGGTGATAAAGAAAAAATCTTAATTAATAATGGTGAAAATTTAATAAAGAAAGTAAATGGAATAATTACTCTTGAGATTCCTGAATCTTCTTAATCTTTTTTTCTATTTTTTTTGATTGTTGTGATGTTTTTTGTTTTAAAACACCTAACCATTTTTTAACTAAATCTTTAGAAGTATTAAATGCATTTTTGATTTTTAGTCCATATTCTCCTGTTACTTGGCCAAAGTCATGAATAGTATTTTTCCATTTTTCAAAATAAACTAAATGTTCTAAATCAATTTTGTCCGGTACATTTGGTTCTTCATCAGAGTAACCAATAGTAATGATTGCTTGTGGTCTGATATCAGGTGACATTGAGAATATATCTCTTATTTTTTCTTCGTCAAATGCTCCAACCCAGCATGAACCTAGGCCTAAAGCTGTTGCTGATAATAACATGTTTTGTGTTGCAGCTGCACAGTTTTGTGTATTATATAATCTGTTAGCTCTTTCTCCATACAAAGATTCTGAATGTTTTGGTTCTGCACAAACTATGATTAAAACAGGTGCGTTTGAGATCCAAATTTGGTCAACGCATGCTTTTGATACTTCATTTTTTTTTTCTTTGTTAGCGCAAAGTATAAATTTCCAGTTTTGAAGATTGCCTGCAGATGGTGCTAATGATCCAGATTCTAGAATGTCCATTACTTTTTCCCATTCCACTGCTTTGTCTAGGTACTTTCTAATACTTCTCCTCTTTTTAATACAGTGAAATACTTCCATATTATGGTTTATGTAGTAGTTGTTTATAAATTTTACTTTTATGTTTGTTTTTTAAAGAAATAAATTACTCATTACTATATTCTTTAACATCATCATCCTTTTTCCATGACTGAACTGTTTTTAAGAAATCGTGAGATGTGAAATCAGGAAATAACTTCTTTGCAAAGTAAATATCGCTGTGTACAGTGTCCCATAGTAAGAATCCAAACAATTTTCTTTTTATACCTGTTTTGATAATCATATCAGGTGGAACAAAATAGCTAATGTAAATGTTTTCTTTTATCATATCCTTGCTTATAGCTTCTGGATCAATCTTGTCTGCTTTAATCTTCCTTGCAATTAATTTGCATGAATCAACTATTTCATCTCTTCCAGAATAATTCATACAAAAGTTGATAAAAAAGTTATCATAATCTTTTGTTTCAGATATAATTTCTTTAATTGGATTAATTAAATCGTTTGGAAGGTCATACCATTTACCAAGAACAGAAACTTTTACTTGATTATCATGTATTATTTTTTCTTTTAATAACTCATTCATGAACTTAACTGATGCTTTTATTAGTTCTTGGTCACTGCTTCTAAACTTTGGCATAAAATATATTGTTAAGATTCTTATTTTATTCTCAATTTGTGTTTTAAATATATCTTTTAAGTTCTGGAATGCTTTATCATATGATTCTTGTATTGGTTTTTTGTTTATTTCTGAATATCTTGGTATTCCATTTATGGTTAAAGCGATATGTAATGGAATGTTTTCTAATCTTCTCTTTCCCCAATCTATTTTTAGAATATTTTTAACTGTGTCTAATACCATTTTTCTTAATCAAGGTATAATAATAAGATTTATAAACATTTGTATAGTCCTAAGCATATTATGATTGATAATATACTCTATACAATAGCATTAGTTGTGTTATTTGTTGGTTCATACACAGACTTTAAGAAAAGAGAAGTTGCTGATACCATTAACTGGGGCTTTTTGTTTGTTGTATTAGGAGTAAGATTAATGTATTCTCTTAGTTCTAATGATTATTTGTATTTTATGGATGGTGCTGTAGGAGCATTATTGTTCTTTATTATAGCATGTTTAATGTTTTATACTGGTCAATGGGGTGGAGGAGATTCAAAAATGTTGCTTGGGTTAGGTGCAGTATTTGGATTTTCTTTATTGAGTTGGACAAAGTTTCAGTTAATTGAAGTTTTTTTAATAAATGTGATGATTGTAGGAGGATTTTATGGTATGATTTATTCAATTGTTCTTTCTATTAAGCATTGGTCTAAGTTTAAGATTAAGTTTAAACATTATTCAAAGAAAATTAAAAAGACTAAGATTATTGTTATTAGTGTATGTGTTTTATTATTGATTTTAAGTTTCTTTGTACAAGATCCTATGTTAAAAATACTTGATTATGTTTTAATATTATTTTTAATACTAACTGTGTATTTTTATTTGTTTGCAAAAGGTGTTGAAGAAGCAGCAATGATTAGGAATGTTAATGTTTCAGAGTTAACTGAAGGAGAATGGATAGTTGATGATATTGTTGTTGATGGAAAAAAAGTTTGTGGTCCTAAAGATTTAGGTATTGAAAAAGAACAGATAGAAGAGTTAGAAAGGTTAGAAAAGTTAGGTAAAGTTGATAAGATACTTATCAAAGTTGGAATTCCTTTTGTTCCTAGTTTTTTATTAAGTTTTTTAGTTACTGTGTTGTTTGGTAATTGGTTGGTATTTTTATTCTAAGGAATATGTCTTAACTGCTTCAACCTATAATCTTCTTTGTCAGCATCTAATTGATTTGATTTTTCTTTTTTTATTGTTTCTGGTTTTTGGTTACCTTTGTCTTCTTTACCAATAAAATCTGTTTCACTTTTTAATTTTTTAACAATATCGTCTAATGCTGTTTGATCTGCTTGAGATCTTTTAAAATCAAAGTTTATACCATCATTTTCTTTTCTAGGGATAACATTGATTGAGAAATGTGCCCAGTTTTGTCCTGATGCTACTCCATTATTAACTGTGATATTTGTTCCTTGGACACCTAATGTTTCAAACACTAATGAAGATACTTTGTTTGCAACTAAAAATAAATATCCTATTAAATCGTCAGGTATTTGTTCCATTATTTGAAAATGTTGTCTAGGAATAACTATTAAATGACCTTTAACTGCTGGTTCTTTTGCTAGCATTACAACTGCTAAATTATCTTCATAGATAATATTTTTATCTTCTTTTTCAATTAGTTCACAGTATGGACATGTCATCTTTTTAACTAAATAGGTTTGCGATCTCGTCTAAATCAATTCCTTTTTCTTTTTTTGATTTTGTTTTTTTCTTTTTAGGTTTTTCTTTTGTTTCCTCTTCTTTTGGTGGTTTTTCCATTTGTTTTGTTGTCTCTTCTTGTTCTTCACTTTCTTCTTTTGTTAATTCTTCAGTTTCTTTTTCTTCATCTTTATTTTCTTTTTTATTATCTTTTTCTTCTTTATCTTCTTCCATTGTATCTTCACCTTTGTTCAAAACTTCTGATATAGCATCTAAATTCATTTTTGGTTCAACAATTTCAACACCCTGATTTATTTTCTTAATTATTTTATCAACATCTTTTCCTTCAAATAACATCTTTAGTTGAGCATTTGTCTGAATTAATTGTTTAAGTTGGTTAGGATTAGTAGTAATCATTTGTTTAAGTTGAGGATTTGCTTCAATTGTTTTTATTAATTGTTCTTCTGTTATTTTTGGAGTTTCAACTTTTGGTGGTTCTTTGCCAGGTATTGGATTTTTAAGTAATTTATCTCTTAACATAATATTGATATTATTTTTTAATTGAGGTATTATTTGGTCAAGTTCTTTTTGATCTATATCTATTTTTTTTAAATGGAAATTTTGAATATTATCTCCTTCATCCCTTGGTATGATGAAAACCATGAAATGGTAAGCAGTTTGTCCAGCAATTCCACCATTTGCAATAAATATGTTTGTTCCTTGGCAAGGGATTTTTTTAAGACAAGCATGAGAAATATGTTTAACTGTTTTGAATAAGTGTGATAATGTTTCCTCTGGAATTGTTGGCATTATTGGAAAGTGTTCTTTAGGCATTACTAAAACATGGCCTTTAGAAATAGGGTTAATATCTAATACTGCAATTATTTTATCGTCCTCATAAACTTTTTTGCTAGGTATTTTTCCAGCAATTATTTGACAGAATGGACACTGTTTTTTTTGTAATTCTATGATTTCTTCTTGTGACATGTTGCTAGTGTCTATTGTTTCTGGCATAATTAGATTTATGATGTTATAGTATTTAAAGTTTGCTTAATTATTTGTTTTTCACAAAAAATAAAATAAAATATAAAAATTAGTAAAAAATAGTGCAAAAAGCAAAGATTTTAAGCAAAAAACACAAAAATAAAACTTTTTAAAAAAAAAATTTAAAAAATTAATAAAAAATAGAAAAAAAATCTAAAAAAAGTAAAAAAAGACTCAAATTTGTTTAAAAAATTAAAAAATCTATAAAAAACTAAAAAATTCTATGAAAAAACTATTTTTTTCTCGTCGATAAAAATAAATCTAAAAAAAGTAATAAAAATCTAAAAAAATTAAAAAATATTGAAAAAAAACGAAAAAAATAAAAAAATCTCTCGTCGAGAAAAATTAAAAAAGAGAACCTTTATAAATGATTTTTACAAAAATATATATTAGTTAATAAAAAAAGGTTGATAGATTATATGAAAAGACAAAAAGAGGTTACACAATTAGTATCTGGAGAAGATTTTGAAATAGTAACAGATATTAGTGAGTGTGAAAAACTTTGGAAAACTTTTAGTGTAAACAAAAAGATTTCTGATATGTGGGAGTTTAAGTTCTGTTTTCATAAATATTTTAATAATTTACCACATTTTATTGTTCATAAAAAACATGGGAAAGTTGTAGGTATGCTTCCTTTGTCTTATGATAATGAACAAAAGTTGTTTAAGTTTTTTCCTGGCGATGATGATTGGATAGAAAAGAATTCAATATTTTTGCATAAGAAAAGATCATTAAAAGAGTTAATTAAGATGTGTCCTGCAAATACAAAATTGACAGGTATTGATGAAATACCTTTATATAAAAAAATGTTTCAGGATGATGATTGTACTTATTCTTTATATCCAAAAGAATTTAATTATAACTTAAATAATTATCATAAATTGTTCAAAAGAAAACACGTAAGAAATATTTTAAGAGATCTTAGGAAAATAAATAAAAAAGGTGTTGATATTATCAGATGTCCTAAGAGTTATAAAAAATATTATAAGATTGTGAAAAAATGGAGTGTTAAAACATTTGGAGATAAATCTTATTTTTATGACAAAAGATTTGTTAAAGCGTTTTCAGATGTTCTGGATTTGTTTATGAAAAAAGAAATTATGTATATGACAGTTGTTAAAGTTGATGATGAATTGGCTGCAATTGATTTTGGTTGTATTTATGGCGATACTATGACTGTATTTGCAGGAGGAGTTAATCCTAAGTTTAGAAACCAAGGTATTGCTAAGTTCATTAACATGGAACATATTAAGTATGGTTTTGATTGTAAACTTGATAAGTTGGAATTCTTAGCTTTTAATTTTAATTGGAAAGAGATGTGGCATCTGAAGAAAGAAAAGTTGTTTAAGTTTATGAAATAGATTTCTAATATATATTTTACTGTGGGTAAATGTTTATAAGCTTATAATTTATCTTTTATCATATGTTTCCTATTTATATAGTTTTAGCAGAGCAATATGTTCAAGATACTTTTCAATGTTTTAGTTATACTTTTGGTATTGGTGATAGTCCTGATTCAGAATTTTGTTTTGGTACATGGAGGGATACAAGAGTAGAACTTAGAGATATTGTAGAAGGTCTTCTTGGATATTGTATTGATGGTGAATTTTCTGATATTAAATATGTTATTGTATTATCTGAAGGTGATTTTCCTAAAAATGAATCTGATAAAAGTTTGCCTTATACTAAACGTCCTGATATTAAAGTTAAACAAGAATTAACTAATTTATTAAGTGATTCAGATTTAATTAAAGAAGCACAAGAATATGTTGAATATAGAAGACTCAATCCTATTGGAGTTTCTGTTTCAGATGATTAGTTTTGAATGACCAAAACCAATATAAACAATAACTTCTTACCTTATATTATGCAAGTTCATAATTTAATAGATAATCAAGAGTTGATGGGCAGTGTTATTTCTAAACATGGCTATGCACCAGAACATAACTATTGGTATATGGTGAATATGAAAGATGATACTTCTGAAGTATTGTTTTGGGAATATGATGGTAAAGGGATTGTGTTTCTAAAACATGAAGATAATGATATTGAACTAATATCAGACATACTTTCTCCTAAAGAAGAACAAGTTGATCTTTTTGTTAAGTTCTTAGACTTTGTTTATCAAGAATATGAAGTTGATGAAGTGTTGGTAACATTTGATTCAAAGTCTAGGGAAGATTTAATTAACAAAGTTGGTGATAAATACAATATTAGTGACCCAAAAAGAACTTTTGTATCACCTGTGTTTAACATGAAGAAGTGGGATTCTGATTTAGGCGGAAAGAGTTGGAAAAAGATGAGAAATGCAAAGAACTCTTTTCTAAAGAATAATAATGTTCAAATAGTGGGCCCAGGAAAGTTTACTCAGGAACAATTAATTAACCTAATAGATGAATGGGCTTCTCGGGATAAATTAGAAATAAAAAAAGAATGGGCAATATGTTTTAAGAATTTTGTTAAGAATGATTTCAAAGGTTGTGATATTATTCGTATAGTTTCAGTACGTGGTGTTCCTTGTTCAATAACATCTGGTTGGAGAATACCAAACACAAATAATTATTATTCAGCTATTGGTGTACATAATTATAAATATCAATATTTAGGTGAAATGGCATACATAGATGATTTTGCTTGCATTAATCTACTTAAAGTTGATTATGTTGATATGGGTGGTTCTGATAATGAAGCTAATCTTAATTTTAAGAAAAAGTTTAAACCAGAATCTTTATATACCACTTACTTTATGTCTGTTACTAAAAAATAGGATCTGTGAAAAACCTTACTCACTAACGTTTGTTGTTGCCAGGCCTGTTCAGGCTTTCTTTTAATATTAGTCTTTACAACGGCAAAAACAATAGGCAACAACAGGTTTTATACAAAGCATAAAAAGGATATAAATAAATATGATTAAATTTAAAATAATAAAGAAAATTGAAGAATGTGAAATTCTGTGGAAAAAGATTTCTCCTAATAAAACATTATGGGACATATGGGAAGTAAATTATTCTTTTTATAATCCTGAGTTGTATAGGTTACATTTTATTGCTGGCTATGAAGGTGATGAATTAGTAGGACTATTGCCTTTGTGGTTAGACATAAAACAAGATGTTCATGGGTTCTTTGGTGGAGAGTTTCCTGAGAAAAGAACTTTTTTTGTTAAAGATAAAAAATTGATTCATGAGTTTTTTGAACAATTACCTGAATATATTCATTTAATGTATATTGATGTGTCTCAAGATGAACTTTTGCAAGATTATGAATTAGAAAAATGTGATACTAGGTATTTTTTTAGTTTAGATAAGTTTGGTTTTGATTTTGAGAATATTTTAATGACATTTAATAAAAAACATAGAAAGAACTTTAGATATGATCTTAAACAATTACAAAAACTTAATTATAAACTTGAATTTGGTAGAAAAGAAGATTTTAACAAACTTGTAGAGTTTAATAAAAAAAGATTTGGTTCAGAGTCTGACTTTGAAGACAAAGATTTCTTAATAGGTATGCAAAAGTTTATTGATTATTTAGATAAAGAGAATATGTTACATGTAATTTCTGTGGTTATTAATGATCAAATTGAAGGAGTTGAAATTGGTGCTAATTATAATGGAGTTTATTATGTTTTGAATGCTGGTTCTAATCGAGATATTAAGAATCTGGGAAAGCTTTTAATAGTGGAACATATCAAGAATGCAATGAAGTTAAAAGTTCCTGTGATTGACTTTTTATCTGGAGATAGTGGTTGGAAAAAGTTATGGAACTGTGAAGAAGAGATTTTATATGAATTATGATTTAAAACCCACCACCAACCTCCCGACCACCCACTCCTGTAGAAGTAGGCGGCAATAAAACTTATAAACAAATATCAAACATATAACAAAAATGACAAATAAAGAAAATCCATGCACAAAGTGCAAAGAACATTGTTGTATTGGACCAATTGGTACTTTTATTACTATTCATGATGCTAAACGAATGTCTGATTATTCTAAATTACCAATGAATGAGTTTTGTTTTTTTGGTAATATTAGTAAAGATCCTAAATGGCAAAAGGTTTTAATGGATGAAAAAGATCATTCTTATTTTAAAATCAGTTCAACTGGTAAAATACTTCAACTAAAATCAAAAGATAATGATGAATGTATTTTTTTAAAAGATTTTAAATGTGAAGTTCATCCTTCGCGTCCATTAGTATGTAAAATCTTTCCTGTAGGATATAAGTTTGATGGATCTTTATGTTATTTTGAAGAAGATGAATATTGTAAGTTTATGCACGAAGATGTTTGTGTTACTTGTAAAAACATTGGTTTATCTATTGACGAAGTTAAGAAAATAGTTAAACAACATTTAGAAGAAGTTGAACAATATAAAAAGTATGAGAAATATTTCTTAGAAGACAAGAGTGTTGAAGAAGTGTGGGAGATTGTCAGTAAAAAATAATTCCCTCCATCCAGTTCCCCCAACCACCCGCCCTTTTCTATAAAAAACAAAAACATTTTTATAATAATTCTCCTTTCTATTCTTCACAGGGGTGTTTTTTTGGAATTAATAAAAGATATAGATAGTAGAAAAGAACTGATAGAAACTTGTTTTAAAAAGTATGGTCATGAAGCAGAACATTGCTTTTATAATTTTAAGTCTCAACAAAATGATTCTGATAAGTTTTATTTTTTTCATTTTAAAGAAGGTTATGGAATGCCTGTTGTTCATTATACTAATCAACTGATTTGGTATTTTGAAACAGAACCATTAGCACCCAAAGATAAAAGGTTTGATATCATAGTAAAAACTATGGAACATGCTTTTTCTTTTGAATCTACAAAAAAAGTTTTACTCGAAACATCACCAGAAATGAGATTAAAGCTATTAAAATATGCAAGGGAAACTAATAAATATATTGTTCGAAGACCTTGTTATGTTTATTATTGTCCTATTTATGATCTTAAGAAGTGGGATCCTGCATTGCCAGGCAAAAGCTGGAAAAAGATGAGAAATGTTCTTAATGCTTTTAAAAGAGATAAAAAAGTGGAAGTTGTTGATTCTAATGTGGTTGATAAAACAAAATTGAAGAAAGTTATAAAAGATTGGGAAAAGAATAGAACAAAGCAGCATGAAACAATTGAAAATTATCATCATTATCATTCTGTGGATGATGGGTTTGCTAATTATAAAATGGCTCGTACTGTATTAGTTGATGGAGAACCTTGTTCAATAACAGCTGGTTGGCCAGTGCCTAATTCTAAGATGTATTATTCTTCTCTTGGTGTTACTAATTTCAAGCATGATGGTTTAGGTGAGTTTAGTAATATTGATGATTTGAATGCAATAAAAGCAATGGGTTATGAGTTTGCACATTTTGGTGGAAGTGATAAGTCTTTGTTACAGTTTAAGATGAAGTTTAAGCCGTGTAGGATTGAGAAAGAGTTTCTTTATTATATTGTTCAGAAAGGTGGTAGTGAGGATAGGAGTGTTGAGGAAAGGGTTGGTGAGGATAAATAAACTTACAACAACTTCTCAAATTTCTTCAAACTTAATGTGTTTATTATATCTTTTTGTGTTGCCCAGCCTCTCCTAGCCTGAGCAATACCATAAACCATATTATGTAAACCATCAACTGAATGTGCATCTGTATTAATAACCATCTTGACTTTCATTTCAATTGCTTTTTTTATGTAGATATCATTTATGTCTAATCTTTGTGGATGTGCATTAATCTCGATCCAAATATCATTGTCTTTTGCTTTTTGAAAGACTTTCTCAATATCAAGTGGATATGGATTTCTTGCATTAATCAATCTACCAGTTGGATGTCCAATTATTTTTACATAACGGTTATCCATGGCTTTTAACAAACGGGGGGTGTTGTTATTCTTAAAGCCAGAATGTATAGAAGCAGTTACAACATCCAACTTTGATAGAATTGATTTTTTATAATCTAGAGTACCATTACCTTTAATATCAACTTCACAGCTTTTAAAGATCTTAAATTTATTATATTTTTTATTTAACTTATCTATTTCTTTTATTTGTTTTAATAATTCTTTTACCTCCATTCCATTAGCAATCTTTTGTGACTTTGAATGATCAGTTATTGCTACATATTCATATTTTAGTTTTGTTTTACAGAAATCAGCCATTTTCCAAACAGAATGTCCACCATCGCTATATGTTGTGTGCATATGGAGGTCTCCTTTGATTTCATTGTATTTTATGAGTTTTGGTAGTTTATTATTCATTGCTGCTTCAATTTCGCCTGTATTTTCTCTTAGTTCATATGGAACCCATTGCAATCCTAATTTGTTGTAAATCTTTTTTTCATCTTTACTTTCTATTAATTTACCTTTTCTTGTAAAAAGTCCATACTCACTTAGTTTATATTCTTTTTTTATTGCAATTTGTCGTAGATGTACAGAATGTTGTTTTGAACCAATAAAATATTGTAATGAAGAACCATATTGTTTTTTTGGAAGCACTCTAAGATCAACTTGTAAGTTATTTTGTAATATTATTGATGATTTTGTTTTGCCTTTTGCTAAAACCTTTTTACCTAATTTTGTGAATTCATTTATTACTTTGTTTGGTTTTTTACTAATGCATAATATATCAATATCTTTGATAGTTTCTTTCATTCTTGCTAAAGAACCAACAATATTTATTTTTTCTATACAATGTAATTTTGATAATTCGTTTTTTATTTCATATGCAATTGGATATGCTTCACCTAACAACATCCTTTGTTTGCTTTGTTTGTTAAGTTTGAGTCCTTCTAAGATTTCTATTTCAGATTTTAGACCAAAACCTTTTAATTCTGCTACTTTGTGTTTTTTAATTGCTTTTTTTAGATCTGTTATATTTTTTATCTTAAGTTCTTTATACAATCTTGAAACTTTTCTTGGACCTAAGCTTTGTACATCCATTAATTTGTATACTCCTTTTGGTAATTGTTTTTTTAGTTTTGTTAGGTAGGGCAATTTACCAGTCTTAATTATCTCCTCAATCTTAAGAGAAATATGTTTACCAACGCCAGGAATATTGTCTAATCCTTTTAATCCTTTTTCTTTGTATATTGTGTAAACAGATTTACTAAGTGATTCAATATGTTTTGCAGCTTTTCTATAAGCTTGTGGTTTGAATTCTATTGCTTGTATTTCTAGAATGTCAGCTATGTTGTAAAAGATTTCAGCTATTTCTTGGTTTGATAGCATTATTGTCCCCGTTTTTTATGTGTATGGTACTATTGTAATCTTTGAAATGTTTATGGGTCGCTCGTGCTTTCTATGTTTTGTATGTACATGGCTCGTTCGCATGCTCAATGTGATTCCTATGGCAAATTGAGCCACAAGGCATTCTTACGATGAATAACATTTGCTCACTGGTCTTAACAGACGCCATGTACATTATTGTAATTATTTTAAACTATAACTCATAATCTTTGAAATGTTTACATAATGTTCTTTGGAAACGTGAGAATTCTTTGGAATTCACAAACTCATCTGCTATGTTGTCTGGTATGTGTCCTATGAAATTATGTAGAATCTTTATTGTATGTTCAATTTCTTTTTTTTCTTTTTTAAATTCTTTTAATTCTTTTGTTTCTTTTAATGTCTTTTCATGGTTTGTATGGAAATGTTTTTGTAATTGTGCTAATTTTATTGTTTGATTTTGCAATTTATCAACGTTTATCTTTAATTGTTTTTCTAATTGTTTTACTTGTTTTCCTTTTTCATCTAATTCATTCACTTTTTGATTCATTTGGTGCTTAGGATTGTTTGAAAACAACCATTTAACTTTATTGATGAAATTCATTTTTCTTGGAGTTTTTTGTTTTTTTGTCAATTTTAGCACCTCAACCTATATAATGATGTCCTTTGTGTTTTTTTTCTCTTAATTCTTGTTGTTTGATTAGGAATTCAATAGCATGTGATCTGTTTGCAAAGACTTTTTCTTTTGTTTTTTCATCTATCCAATCTAATAGTTTTTTGTCGATTGTTATTGTAATACGTTCTTTTCCCATTTTTTATTGTGTGGCTAAGCAAAGCGCATGCCTCACTTGTTTTCCCCAGGCTTTTTTTAAAAGGCTGATTGTAATAGTTATTCTGTCTTTTGACATGTTATTTTGCTCTATTTTTATATGATTTTACTTACTTTTACTTATATTTACATACTAAGTAATATATAAACTTTTTGTTTTTGGTTTTAGTTGACATTACATATTATTACATACTCTTACTTATTAAATGTGTAGAAATATATAAAATTATCGTTTTTTGATAATTTTATGCTCAAAAATCTATGATTTTTGTTGTATAAGGTTTGTGGTTTTTAGATTATATTTAGAAAAAATAATCTCTTTATCTAAAGAAAAATCTTACTTATCAAACAAAAGCTTTGCATTGGGAATGTCTTTTAGAAGTCCTTCATATTCTATTGATTTACTTTGTTGCATACCTGTTGCCATCTTCATTGGCCATAAGTCTATAGCACTTCCAGGAACAAGTTTCTCAGGCTTTTTCTTTGTACTTAATGATTTGAATAATTTAACTCTTTCAACTTCTAAGCTTATGATATCTTTATTAAGCTTTTTGTCTTTTGCTTCAAGATCTGTCATGAAATTCTGTAATTGTTGTTCTTTTTCAAGATATCTTTGCTCAATCTTTAGTTTTTCTTGAAATAATCTGTCTTTAAAATTAGCTCTTTTTTCTTTGATATCTGTGTGTAATTTTGCTAATTTCTTACTTTTTCTGTCTAAACCTTTTTTCATGCCTAAGATTTTTGTATATTCTTTTTCTTGTAATTTAAGATTAGTATGTTTTTGTTTAATCATAGAATGTCTTTTGTCTAAATGTCTATGCTGATTCATTAGTTTATCATGTTTTTTGTCTAATTGTCTACGTCTTTTGTCTAATTCTGAATCAAAATGTTTGAATTTGCTGATATTATGATTAGCTATGTTGTCTAGAATTTCACCTATTTTTTTTAATTTGTGTTCTACCATCTCTTTAAATCTATTTATATTGTTTATATATATAAATGTTATGATAAGTAAAGATATTTACAAGACCATAACATACCAGAATCTGATTTATAAAATAAATTATTATAAGGTTTATTGTTGTTATTAAAAACTTCTAAGAAGTTTTTGTGTTGTTCTATGACTTTTTTGTATTGGTTTATGTATTGTTTTGCTAGTTTTTTGTTAAATTTGTTTACAACTTCAATAAAACACATTCCTAAATGGCACCAGGTGGTATTACCTTCCCAGTTTGGTACAAAATATTTCATTGGAGACATTTCTTGTTGTTTAATTCTTTCTTTTGTGTATTTTAATGGAAATGGTTTGTCTAGTCCTTGTTCTTGTATTCTTTTCAAGCTTTGTTTGAATATACTCTTTTCACCAAATATATTGCACCAATAAGGAAAGGTGTTTGCATCGCCTGAATATACTTTGTTTCCAGATAAATCATCAATAAATCCATTTTTCCAAAAATGTTTTTTAATTGCTTTTTTAATATTGTATTCTTTGAATGGATTTTCTAAATTAAGTTTGTCTAAATTATTGCTAAGCATTGCTAACATGCAATTATTATAGCAGGAACTAATTCTAATAGAATTATCTTTCATTGAACTAAATCTTTTGTCTTTTCTTAATAAACCTAATTTTTTGTCAAAGTCATTGTCATATACATATTGTGCTTGATCTTCTAAAAAGTATTGGTATTGTTTTGTTAATGATTTATTGTTTAATAGGACTAAATTGTTTAACATAAAGCTTAAAGATTCTGGAGTGTGTGTGAAACAATCGATTGGTATATTATCTTTTGTGATATTTGTTGTAATTTTATTGTTTTTTTTAAAAATCTCTAATGCATAGATCAATGTTTTAAGAACTTCATCTTTATAACCTAATTTAATCAAAGCTTCACAACATATTCCAAAGTCTCTGCAATAAAAACCAGGATAATTGTTCAAAGATGTTTGAAAATATGTTCCATTCCAGCATTGTTTTGTGATTTGTTCACATATTTGTTCAGCATTTCCATTAAATTGTTTAATTGGTTTGAATGAGTTCTTTATAAAACGAAATGCTTCTTTCAAATGGTTATATGTTAACATAATATTTGTATAACAATAACATATTTATATAACTTACTCATCTCAATCTATATGTTTAAAAGGGATGATAGACATGTAGATAATCATGAGTTTGTTGTAGTTGATATAGAAACTACTGGATTATCATGTCGTACTTCTAAAATTATTGAAATTGGTGCTTTAAAACTTAGAAATTCTGAAATAATTGATAGGTTTGAGACTTTAGTTAATCCTGAAGTTCGTATTCCAGGTTTTATAACAAGGATTACAGGTATTGATAATGATATGGTTAAAGATGCACCTAGAGTTAATGAAGTATTGCCTGAATTTTTTAATTTTTTAGGAAATAAATGTTTTATTGGACATTATGCAACTTTTGATTATAATTTTCTTAATCATAATGCACAATTACATCATAATTATACAATGCTTAATGATAAATTATGTACTTGTAGATTAGCACGTAGATTGTTGCCTGTATTACCAAGCAAGAAACTATCCTCTGTGTCTAATCATTTAGGTATATCTGAAACAACTGAACACAGAGCTATGTCAGATGCTTTGGTAACTGCTAAAGTGTTTGTTAATTTCTTAGATAGATTAAAACAAAAGAATATTAGTTTTGTTGATGAGTTGCTGAAGTTTCAAGAAAGTAAGATTCCTAGATAATAAAGCGCACCCGGAGAGACTTCCGTAATTTATTTCGAACTCTCGATCCTCAGCTTACTTCTAATAATAGGAGGCTGATGCATTATCCTAACTATGCTACGGGTGCTTGAATATAGGAAATAAGAGTATATTTTAAATATCTTTCTTAATTTCTTATACAAATATGTACAAAATCAAACAAAAACCATCAGATTTTATTGTAAAGGAAATTAATAATCTAAAATGTGTTAAAGATGGTCCTTATGCAGTCTTTATTCTAGATAAGATAGGATATAATACAATAGATGTAATACAAAGAATAGCTAAGTTCTTAAAAATAAAACCAAGACAAATAGGTTATGCTGGAAATAAAGATAAAAATGCAATGACAACTCAATTAATAACAGTTGAAAGAAAATATCAAAATAAACTAAGTAAGTTTAAAATATTAGATAGACAGTTAGTGTTTAAAGGATATTCAAAAAATCCATTGTTCTTGGGTGATTTAATAGGAAATGAGTTTGGTATTTTTGTCAGAAACTTAACACAAAAACAAGCCAAAGATTTTGAAGTAAAGTATAGAGAATTTGATAAAGTAAAAATCATTAATTTTTTTGGTGAACAAAGATTTTCTAAGAATAATGCTGATGTTGGAAAAGCTATTATAAAAGGTGATTTTAAATTAGCAATTGAATTAATAAGTTCTACTAATAATAAGTTAAATAATGAATTTCATGATTATTTAGGTGGGAAAAAAAATGATTATGTTGGTGCACTTAAATTAGTACCTGATAAATTATTGAAATTATTTGTTCATGCATATCAATCTTTTATGTGGAATGATTGTGCTAAACAATATATTGGTGATAAAGATATTTATGATATGGAAAATATTCCAATAACAATCTTAGGTTTTGGTTCTGACATTCCTTATGAATTAGAAACAATTTATGATAATATTCTGTCTAAAGAACAAGTTACACAAAGAGATTTTATAATCAAATCATTACCTCATCTAAGCCAAGAAGGTGCAGAAAGAGATCTTTTTGTTTTTGCTGAAGACCTTAGTATTGGTCCAATTCTTCAAGATAAATTAAATAAAAATAAATTTTATATAAAAATATTATTCAGATTGCAGAAAGGTTGTTATGCAACTGAAGTTATAAAACAAATGTTTACTTAATCTTCTTAACTTCTTTTTTAATTTGAGACAATAATTTATTAACAGGCAAAGAACCATCCATCTTTATAGTAATCTTTTTGTAATGTTTAAGAATTGGTTTTATCATTTGATGAAATTCACGTAATCTTTCTTTAATAGCTTTTGGTTTGTCATCTTGTCTTTGATATAATTCAACTTTACATTTATCACAAACTCCTTTTTTTTTAGGTTTTACATCAATTCCATATATTGCTCCGCACTTTTGACATTGCCATCTATTACTAAGTCTTTTTACAGCTAAAGTATCAGTTATGTGTATATAAAATACTTTGTCAATGTTTGTTATTTTGTCTAATTCTTTTGCTTGAATTAAAGATCTAGGGCATCCATCTAAAATAAAACCTTTTTTACAATCTTTTTTTTCTAATCTTTGCTTTAGAATTTTTGTTGTTATTTTATTTGGTACAAGTAAACCTTTGTTCATATAATTCCTTAGTTTTTTTCCTAATATACTTGTCTTTTTTTTAGAAATCTTTCTAAACAAAGCACCTACAGAAATATGTGGTAATTTTATTTCCTTTTTTAATAACTTTGCTTGAGTTCCTTTTCCAGAACCTTGAGGTCCTAGTAAGATTATTTTCATATTTATTATTTATGGAGAATTAGTTTTTAAAGTTTGTTATTTTGATAATAGTCCAAGACGTTTTCTTAATGTTCTGTGAATTTTAAAAGGTTGTCTGTTTGCATTAATTCTTATTAGTTTACTTTGTTGCAAATAATAATTTTCCAATGGTGAAACATCATTTTTATATATTATTAATCTATTATCTAAATTTTCAGGTGAATCATCTTCTCTTCTTTTTAAATCTTTTAAACAATAATTACATTTTCCTTCAATAGATTCAAAAAATTGTTCATGACTTGTATTATAACTTATTTTACATTTTTTACAATAGAGTCTATTAAGCATTCTTTCTCTACATTCTTTATCAGATATTCTTAATAATATTACTTTATCAAGTTCCACTCCTAACCTTTTAACTAAATTATCAAAGGCTTCTGCTTGTGGAATTGTTCTTGGGTAACCATCACCCAAATATTTTTCTAATTGTAAAATAGGTGTTATTTGTTCTTCCATTAGTTTAATCATCATATCGTCTGGTACATAACCACCATTTTTCCAGTATTTATATGCTTCTAGTCCTAATTCTGTTTTCTTTTTTTTTGCTTCTCTTAACATATCACCAGTAGAAACATGAATTAATTGTTCAGTTCTCCTTAATAAATTAGCTTGAGTTCCTTTCCCACTTCCTGGTTTACCTAAGAATAGTAGATTCATAGATTTTATTATTCTGTTGTTATTTATATATTTTTATTGTTTAGAGAATATAAAAGAAAATGTGAGGGATGGGCCTTTCGATGTTCATAACGTCGAAAGCAACGAACGTCAGTGAACTTGTTCGAACCCACGGACCCACTAAGGGACAGGATATCTCATTTACAGATGAGTGTCCATAAAAAAGCTTAAGTCCTGCGCGTTAAGTCTCAAAATCTACGATTTTTCGAGTATTCAAAATCAAGATTTCGAATTGACCAGACTTCGCTCAAAGGATCAGAAAGAACTAACTTATCTGATAACCCTCACAAAATGTCTGGTCTAGTAAGAATTACTAAGAATGTATTTAAAAACCTTTTGTTTAAAACTACTCCATCCAAAAATCCTATTCCGTTTTGCCTCATTAAAATTCAGCAAAACTTCATCTGGCCTTTGCCATTATTTACTTTGTAAATAATAGCAAACAATGGCGCAGACGGATATTTTGAATGAAGTTATTCAATACTTATACAGATTCAAGAAAGACTTAATTGAATGATATAACTCTTTTGTGTCTTTTGCTAGGTCTGCTTCCATATTACCTAAATAAAACTTATAAACAAACTTATCAATCAAAGTTCTTAAGAATACAAAGATTGGTTTCTGTTCCCATCTACCTTCTAAATCAGTCTTTAGATAACAACTTATATCAATAGTAATTGTACCATCATTCATTTTAATTTTTTTATCATCTTTAACAATTTCTACTTCTTTAATATCTTTCATAGAAACTTTGACTTCAATAAAATTCTTAGCATAATCAGATACTATTCTAAATGGTTCTAATTTTAAGAAAATGTCTTTTCCACCTTTATGTGTTTTTTCTTCATTAACTTTTTCATTCTTATCATAACCATAATCTTTGAAAAATTTGTCTAAGAATTTGTAAAATGCTTTTATGTTAAACAATCCATTATATTTAACTACCAGTCCTTTTAATACATATTTTGTTTCAGCCATATTCACTTCACTCCGTTACGTTCATAGCCTCAAAATTGCAATTTTGAGACATATTCCTTTCACCTTAATAAGCACTTTCAGTTGTTTCCATATTTAAAAATATCTTTATTTTTGTTAATAATCCATGAACTTTATAATAAAATGGATCCCATACTTTAAACATAATATAATATTTTAATAAATACTTATGCATGAATTTTCTTAATTTTTCATTAAACTCAGATGTTTCCCATCTTCCTTCATAATCTAGTTCTGCTTCACCTTTAATCTTTAATTCAAATCTTCCTTTATATCTTTGCTTTTTAATATTATTTTCCATAATCTCAACTTTTTTCATATCAAACATAACTAGTTCTATTTTAATCATATATTTAAGATATCCTGTTACTTTTTTGTCTGCTTGCCAATGTATTTTAAGCTCTTTTCCATCTGGAGTTGGTTTAAATTCGTGTTTTGCTTCCCAAAACCTATATTTATTATCACTAAACCATGTAACTATAAGATTATAGATTCCGTCATAGTCAAATACTCCTGTATATCTTAATATTGGAATTGGTCTAGGACCATTGATTATGTCTCCCATAAGTATTTATTTTGGAAACTATCTATATAAACGTTTCTATATTTATAGTAACCTTTTTAAATACACGTTGAAACTCCATATATAGCATATCAAAAATGTTATAAATCATTTTTGGATGTTAAATGTCAGAAATGTAAGACATTTCTGAGCATGATCAGAGAGCTCTGTTCTCTGACAAACAAGGAGTTTTCAACATGTCAAAAGCTAAGAGAGAAGCAAAAAAACAAATAAAAAAACAGAAAAAGCAAACAGCTCAAAGAGCTATGCTTAAAAAGGCTAAATCTAGAGTATTAACTAAAGTTAAAAAAAAGAACTGGTACTATATATTAGCACCAAAGTCTTTTAATGAAACAATTCTTGGTAAAAGTTTAGTTCCTGAATCAAATGCTTTAATAGGAAAAACAGTAAGAGCAAATTTAATGGACTTAACAGGTGATATGAAAAAACAAAATACAGTTGTTACTTTCTCTGTTCAAAGTATAAAAGATAATAAAGCAATGACAAATCTTACTAAATATCAATTAATTCCTTCTGCTGTTAAAAGATTAGTTAGAAGAAATCAAGATAAAATGGAATGGACTTTTTATCTTAAAACTAAAGATAATGTGAATCTTAAAATTAAATCTTTGATATTAGCAACTTTTAAATGTAAAAGGTCAGCAAAAACAGCTGTTATGAAAAAAGCTGAAAGATTTTTAGTTGATTATTTTGCTAAAAATGATTTTTCTAATATAATTAAAGATTTAATGAGTTTTAGAATACAAAGTACATTAAAAAAACATTTGAAAAAGTTATCTCCTATTAGAATTGCTGAAGTTAGGTCTTTAGAAATAATTAAATCTAAAAATAAAGAAGTAGAAACAGAACCTATTACAGTAAATAAAAAAACAAGTGATAAAAGTGCCTAAACCTATTATTGATTATAGTAAAGTTAAAACTAAAGAACAGGAAAAAGAATTAAATAGTGTTATGGAAATTTGTCCTGTAGATGTTTTTGCTTTAGAAAATAATAAAATTATAGTTAAAAATCCAGATGCATGCATTGGATGTAGAGCTTGTGAAGCCCATACTGCATCTTCAGGATGTATTCAAGTTAAAGAGTAACCTTTATAAAGATTGTTTACTATCCTATTATGTCATGAATAAAATATTCATGATCATAATCAGAATTCTTTGAATTCTGACATAAATAAGGGTGTTGAGATTAAATGGGAAGAATAAAAACACAATTGATAAAAAGAGTAACAAAAGATTTGTTTAGTAAACACTCTGAAGAATTTCAAAAGACATTCGAAGAAAACAAGAAATTAGTAGCAAAGTTTGCAGATATTCCTTCTAAAAAGCTTCGGAATATAATTGCAGGCTACATAACAAGACTAAAGAAAAATAGTTAAGTATTTGGAGGGATTAACTATGGTAGGAACAGATAACACAATCTTTGTTGGTGGTAGACCTTTTATGAACTATGTAACAGGTGTAGTTATGCAGTTTACAACAAAAGGAGCAAGTGAAGTTCTTGTAAAGGCTCGTGGTAAATTTATATCAAGAGCAGTAGATATTGCAGAAGTAGCAACTAAACGGTTCTTAACTGGCCAAGTAGAAACTAAAGAGATAAATATTGATTCAGAAGAATTTCAAAACAAAGAAGGTAAACAAGTAAGAGTTTCAACAATTGAGATAGTATTACTGAAGAAGTAAGTTTTTATTTTTACTCGAAAATCATAGATTTTTGAGTTCCAGAAAGTTTTCAACTTTGCTGGATTTCTTTTTTTATGTAAAGGTTTTTATAGTTTTGTGTTTATTTTGTTATTATTAAGTATAATGGACCCGTAGCATAGCCTGGAGATCTTAGGATCAGGTAAATAGTGCAACCGGCTTCGGCTGTTTTTACAGAAGATACCGGTTGACCCCGGTTCGAAATCATATTATTACGAAAGTCCGGGCGGGTTCACTTTATTATTTTAAACCACAGCCACCAGCTGGCAAAAACCTACTTATCTCATCAACACTACCACCAATCTTAGACTTAATCTTCTTAGCAGTGTCAGATTTCTTATGTTTTCCTGGGACAACTATAATATGTTTTTCAGAATGTTTTTTAATTGCAGAAATTGGTCCACCTATAACTTTGTTTTCTTTGGTTATACCAATTGCTATTTCTAACTTTGGTTTTAAGAATTCTTTTTTACCATATATCATGAATGCTCCTCTTGCAACAAATTCACCTGATTTTGTTTCCTTTGTAACTTGGTTAGGTTTAACATAAAACACATCACTAATACTTAAACCAAGTTTCCATGCTTTGGAATATGATACTGTTGCTTGAGCTGTTTCTTTTATTGTTTTGTCATCAATTTTTTTCTTATTACTTTTTATAACAAAAAAAGGTGAACCAGACATTTCTGTATGAAACACTAAATCTCCTTTTTCAACATGTTTTTTGACAACGATTTCATTAGATGTTGCATCTTTCCCACCTATTACTAATAAATCTGAAGAAGAATGGAACCAATGGAATTTCTCAAACCATTCTCTCTTTATTGATTTTTTTTTAGCAGACTGTTTTTTCTTTTCTTGTACTTCAATATCTTTTTTTTCTAACTTATTTAGCTTAACATTACTTCTACTTAATGCTTTTGTTGCACCTTCTAGTTTTCTTTTTAGTTTTTTAACTCTTTCATAGTATTCTGATGCATTTTGTTCTAGGGTTTTGTTTGTGTTGATTTTTATTTTCATATTTTGATATCTGTAGAAGTTAGTATTTAAAACTTTAGTATAATTTTAAAATAAAATACAAAAATCAACAACCTTTAATATCATCTTTTGTAAAGATTCTTAATCTGTTATTACATCGATGTATTTCTTCGTTTTGTTTAACTAAAGGTACAAACTGTACTGCTTGCAGTTTAACAGGGAAATTAATCTTTTTCTTCATTTTACCATTTTCTGCTATAATTTCTGGATATTCCCTTATTGTACCTTGGCCACCCATTCCTTGTACTTCAATTCTAAGTCCAGCCATATCATAATCTCCTGTATTTTCTGCTGTAAATTCAAATGTGCTTGCTGTTCTCATACATACTTTAGTAATAACTAATGTGAAATCTTCTGAACATGCTGCTACTGTTTCTGTCCCAACTAAGTCTTCAGAAAACTGCATTATTACAGCTCCTACACCTACTGCAAGAGCCATTAGAAAAATAGTTGCTACTAATGGTGATACCCCTTTTTTGTGTTTGAATAATTTAAACATATTTGTTATTTATAATAAAGGTATATATAAATATGTCGGAAATTTTACTATTTATTGGACATATATACACAAGTATAATAATCTTTAAATAGAGATAATATCTGCTTATATATTATATTTATATAAAACAAATAAAAAAGGTGGTAGAATGAAATATGTTGATGATAAAGGAAAAGTGTATGAAATATCTTATTCTCAAAGGCTGCAAGCACAACAAAATAAGTTGTTAAAGCAGAAAAATTATTTGATAGCTATTATGATTGGATTAGTTGGTGTGTTTTTTATAGCATTGTTTTATCTATATGTAAGATTAGATGCAATTGATATTTTAACTAAGATTGCTAATGTTTTATAGAATTCTTTTTTTTCTTTGTTTTTAAAATAAAAATGGCGGTACCGAGATTTCCATAGTAATTTTGAACTCGGGACATCTACGTCACTCAGTTAGTTGGGCGTAATCATTTCCCTAAGGATCATCGCTCAAAATCTTATGAGCGTAGCACTCTAACCAGACTGAGTTATACCGCCATGTGAATATGAAAAAAAGAACTTATTTTAAAAGGTTTTCTATTTTCTGTCTATATTGTTCCACTTCTCCATCTTCATACTTAATATGGCTCCATTCAAATTTATGGTTATCATTTTCAAACCTTGGTATGATATGGAAATGGATATGTGGTACTAATTGTCCACCTGGTTTATAATTATTTTGTAATATATTTATACCATCAGAATCTTTTTTTAATACAATTGATACTTTTTTTACTAACATAATTACTTTTTTTAATAATTCATCAGGAATGTCTAGAATTGTTTCATGGTGTTGTTTTGGTATAACTAAAGTATGACCTTTATTATTTGGTGAAATGTCCAAAAATGCTAAAACATCATCATCTTCATATACTTTTGAACATGGTACTTCTCCTTTGATTATTTTACAAAATATGCAATCCATTGTTTCACCCCTTATGTTTATTCCTTCCTCTTTTTTCAACTTGTTCTAATCTGTTAAGTACTTTTTCATGATCAAGATAATGTTCTTTATAAGCTTTTATTATTTCATTAAAACATTCTTCAAATATCATATGATGTTTTGATTCTAATGCTCTTTTTAATAAATGTAAGTCAACTGCTTTATCTTCTGGTTTTGTTGAAAAAAAGCTTAGACCAAAATCAATTAAATATATTTCTTCATCAACAATCATATTAGATGTTGTAAGATCTCCATGTATAATGTCATTATTGTGCAAGATTGCAATCTTTTTACCGATTTCATTGCTTAATTCTTTATGGTTCTTGTGTAAGAAGTCTCTTAATTTTTCACCATTAATATGTTCCATTTCAATCTTCATACTGATTTCATCAATGTCTTTAATGATTTTTGGAGCAGGAAATCCTAATGTTTCTAATTTTTTAAGAACTTTTGCTTCTCTTCTTGTTCTGTGTTTTCTTAGTTTATTATCTATATCTTTGTTTCTATAAGATTTAATAGTTCTATGTTTAACAATAATATCTTCTTCCCTATATATGGATGCTTCTGCACCTTGTGATATCTTAATCATGTATATAGGAGGTGTATTTAGGTTTATAAAGTTAAGTGATTATATTGTATTTTAGAAGCTAACTTCATAATTCAATTTCTTAAGAAAATCTGTACCAAAGCTTTGTACACATGCCATGATAATTGAACCTTCAAATGTTGTTGCTAATTTATTTCCATCATTTGTTCCTTGGTTTTCGTTTAAGAACCTAATCATATTGTCTGGTGTATATTCAACTGAATAGAACTTTTCAGGTCTGCCTGCTGTAAAATCATGTTCATTTCTTTTTTCTAAATATTCTCCAGCATCTATTAATATTATTGAAAAAGAACCTGAGTGCCAACTACAATCATATGTATCTGCATGTAATGTTAAGCTAGTTATTGCTTTAACTTGTACTTCATCTGAATCTATGATTTGTTCTAAAAGTGTATCACTATGTTTAGAATCAATTCCTGGTTTATATGGATTAAGTTCTCTTACAATTCCATCTCTTGCTTGATCATAAAGAGTATCTCCATGTGTTAATTCATGTAATACTGTTTCAGATCCAAAATCTTTATCAAAATCATGCCTAAAATTAAAAGGAGCTCCAAAACAATTTTTCCAAGTTGCTCTATTATCTTTACGTTTATAAAAAATAAAATGATTATCTTGTGTTATTACAACATGATCTATTGTAAATGGAATATGCATTAATCCTGGTTCAAGTTGTGGATCATATATATCATTCCATGGTAATGTACATTTAAACATAGAAAAACTTGTAGGATATAATGGTAAGATTAATTTTCCCCTTGTTTCAGGTCTTGATAATCCAATCAAACCACCATTACGTTTTAAATCATTAGGAAATGCTTCTTTTAATCTAATATTATATATGTCTTGCATGTTATTGCTTAATTCTGGTGGTCTTACTTGACATATATCAATATCTTCAGGTTCATATATTTTGCTTAGATTTGATTGATCTTTTGTAAATACAAGAATTCCATTTTTAATTATTAAAGATGCTTGTGATCTTGTTAATGGTAAAAGTCTGTGGTCAATTCCTTGTGTTACTGTCATATATATTGGGGATATAGGTCTGTTTTTTAAAGGTTTATGTGTTATAGTTATATAATATGATAAAGCTTATAAATCATTAATTTTTCTATTTTATTATGAAATGTATTATATTGTGTGCTGGATATGGAACAAGGCTTGGAGAGTTAAGTGAAAATACAGCTAAGTCTTTGTTAAGTATAAAAGGTAGACCTTTATTGGAAAATATTCTTGAAAAAGTTTCAAAAATTGATATAGATGAAATAATTATTATAACAAATGCAAAGTTTTATGATAATTTTCAAAAATGGGTAGATAAATCTAATTATAAAATCAAAATTACTTTAATTAATGATGGTACAACATCTAATGAGAACAGACTTGGAACACTTGCAGACATTAATTTAGCTTTAGACATGATTGATGATGATTTTATGTTAATATATGGTGATAATTTTTCTAATTTTGATTTATTAAGACCATATGATTTGTATAAATCTAAAGATTCTAGTGTTATGATTTTATTTGATGTTGGCTTAGAAAAAGCTAAAAGGTTGGGTGTAATCACATTAGATGAAAATAAAAAAATCATTGCTTTTGATGAAAAACCTGAACATCCTAAATCTAGTTTGTGTTGTGCTGGTATTTTTATATTTAAGAAAGATGTTAAAGATGATATGAAACTAATATTAGCAAAAGATAAAACATATGGTGCAATGCTGAATTTTTTATTATATTGGATTGAAAACAAACCTGTGTTTGGATCTGCTTTTGATAATAAGAATTATTATTTTATTGATGTTGGTGTGCCAGAAGCTTTGGAAATGGCTAATAATATGTGATATTGGCTTCATCCAAAAATCCTACTTCGTTTTACTCATTTTATTCGTAAAACTACGTCTGGCCTTTGCCATTGTTTACAAGTAAACAATAGCAAACAATGGCACAGACAGATATTTTGAATGAAGCCCATATTTCCAAAAGCTTTATATAGAATAATTCTATAAACCATACATAATAAAAAAAAGTAGGTGGTAATATGGAAAATAATCAAGAATTAGTAAGTTCTATCGGTGATCTTAACTCTAAATTAGATTCTTTTGCAAGTGCTTTAAATAAAGCTTCTGAACAAGTGATAACTGATCAAAGCTCTGATTTAGACCATGGGCAAATTATTGATATGTTAAGACAAGTTATTAATCAAAATAATAAGATCTCTCAAGGTATTATGGAAATTGTACAAACATTAAAGAAATTACAACCTTTACCTGGTCCATTACCTCCACGTCCCATGGTACCAAGGCCAATGGTAGCTCAGCAACAAAGACCTATGATGCCACAACAACAAAGGCCTATGTTTCCACAAGGTTCAAGGCAAATGCCTCAAATGCATCCACCAATGCCACCTCCTCAAAGACAACATCATATACCAAGTATGAATTTACCACCTCCACCACCACCAGAAATGCCTCAACCATTAAAAAAACCTAAAAAAAGTCTGAGCTTATTTGGTAGGTAGAAAAATAATAATATTCAAAATAAATATGATAAAAAAGTAATAATATGAAACTAGATAATAAAAAGTTAGGAAAGTTTTTACAATCTATAAAAAACAATAAATCTGGTAGTTTAGATATTGATAATCTTTCTCAACCAAGTGCTGGTGCAAGTATGGCAGAAATAAATAATCTTAAAAATAATGTTGAAGATATTAAAAAAAAAGTTAATATTTTATTATCTTCTAAAGAATCTCATGAAGCATTAAAAGTTAACCATATTAATAAAGCACTTAATTATCTAAAAGAAAGGATGGATCTAATAATTGATCATAAAAAAATTAAAGGTGAGATTTCCAGTATTGAAATTAAAGAACTTAAAGTTAATGTATTAAAAGATAAAATTAATTATTTAGAAAAAAAGCTTAATTCTGTTTTACATGAACGTGAAAAAAGATTTGCATTAGACAAAGAAGCACAAATCTTGAAAAAAGAAAGGCTTTCAGTTTTAACAAACAAAATTTCAGATATGGAAACTAAACTACAAAATATGGTTGATTTGTCTAAACCACAAAATGAAAAAACTATTTTAAGAATTGAAGAAAAAATAAAAGAATTAAAGAAAAAGTCTGAAACTATGTTTTCACATAAGTCTAAAGATAAAGAAGATCTTGAATTTAAAGTTATTTCACAAATAAGTAATATGTTAGAAGAGAAAAAACAGGAACTTCAGGAACTAGAAAACGAATTATTATTGGAAAAAGGTATTGTTGAACCTGAGAAGGAAACAGAAAAAATAAATGTGGATGAAGAAGAAAGTAAAAAAGAAGTTAAACAATCTAGTGGGAATATTGGTCAACAAGAACATATAACTCATCCTATGGAACCTGATCAAATTCCTGTTCCTCATGGGAAGACTGAGAAAAAACTTCATAAATATGATTTTGAACTTCCTGAAATGAGTACTAAACACGATTTTGATTTAGACTTACCTGATCCTGTTCCTTTACAAGAATATCAAGAAAAACCATTTCAACACCAAGTTCCAGAAAAGCCTAAAAAGAAGCAAGGGTTCTTTGCTAAGTTATTAGGTATGTTTAAAAAGAAGAAAAAGAAAAGTAAAAAGAAAAAATAATTTCTTCTACACAAAAATAACAACATTTTTATATCTTACATACATTACTATTTCTAATATGGTTAATATAGAGTTTCCAGATGGGTCAAAAAAAGAGTTTGATAAAGATGTAACTGGTTTAGATATTGCTACAAGTATAGCTGAAGGGTTAGCTAGAAGTGCTGTTGCAATTGAAGTCAATGGAGAATTACAAGACTTATCAACTAAAATCGATAAAGATTCTAAGATTAAAATAATTACTTTCAAAGATGAAGTTGGTGTTGAAATATTTAGGCATAGTTCTGCACACATATTAGCTGATGCTGTTGTACAATTGTTTCCAAAAGCAAAGCCAACAATTGGTCCTGCTGTAGATGATGGTTTTTATTATGATTTTGATATGGAAGCAGTTAAAGAAAAAGATTTAGAAAAGATTGAACAAAAGATGAAAGAAATTGTTAAAGTAAAATTGCCTTTTGTTCGGTCAGAGATAAGTAAAGATGAAGCACTTGAAATGTTTAAAGATAATAAGTTCAAAGTTGAAATGATAAATGAACTTGAAGGAGATACTGTTACTATTTACAAGCATGGTGAATATGTTGACATGTGTAGAGGTTCTCATGTGCAACATACAGGCCAAATCAAGTCTTTTAAATTAATGAAAGTTGCTGGTGCTTATTGGAGAGCTGATGCTGAAAAAGAACAATTACAAAGGATATATGGAATTAGTTTTCCTGATAAAAAAGAACTTAAAGCATATTTAACATTGCTTGAGGAAGCTAAGAAAAGGGATCATAGAAAGATTGGTAGAGAAATGAATCTTTTTAGTTTTCATGATGAAGCACCTGGTATGCCTTTTTTTCATGATAGAGGTCATCATATTTGGAAAAAATTAGCTAGTTATATGAGAAAAGAAATGAGAAAATTGGGTTATGAAGATAACAAGACACCAATTATTCTTAATAAAGCTTTATGGTTACAATCTGGACATTGGGATCATTATAAAGAAAATATGTATTTTACTAAAATTGATAAACAAGATTATGCTGTTAAGCCAATGAATTGTCCTGGAAATCTTATTATTTATAAAACAAAAATGCATTCATACAGAGAATTGCCTATTAAGGCAGGAGAGTTTGGTTTAGTACATAGACATGAATTATCAGGAGTGTTGTCTGGTTTATTTAGAGTTAGACACTTTACCCAAGATGATGCTCATGTATTTTGTACAGAAGAACAATTAGAAGAACAAATAATTGAGTTAATTGAACTTGTTGATAGAGTTTACAAAACATTTGGATTTGATTATAATGTTGAGTTATCAACTAAGCCTGAAAAAGCAATGGGTTCTAAAGAAATTTGGGATAAAGCTGAAAAAGCATTAGAAAATGCTCTTAAAAAAAAGCAAATGAAATTTAAAATTAATCCTGGAGATGGTGCATTCTATGGACCAAAAATAGATTATCATTTGAAAGATGCATTAGGAAGAACTTGGCAATGTGGAACAATACAACTTGATTTTTCAATGCCTGAGAAGTTTGATTTAACATACGAAGCACAAGATGGTACTAAAAAAAGGCCAGTGATGCTTCATAGAGCGATATATGGAAGTGTTGAAAGGTTCTTAGGTGTGTTAGTTGAACATTATGCAGGTAAATTCCCATTATGGTTATCACCTGAACAAGTTCGTGTACTTCCAATTGCAGACCGTCATCATGCTTTTGCTGAAAAAGTTTATAATCAATTATTTGGTAAAGGTTTTCAAGTGACAAAAGATTTTAGAGCAGAAACAACTGGTAAAAAGATTAGAGATGCTGAAATAGATAAAGTTAATTATACTTTTGTAATTGGTGATAAGGAAATTGAAAATAAAACTGTGAATGTTCGTACTCGTGATAATAAAATTTTAGGTGAAGAAAAAGTAAGTGATTTTATTAAAGAGTTGGAAAAAGAAATAAATGAAAAGAAGTAAAAAAAAGAGGAAAATGTCAAAAGCAAAAGCTTTTGAGCATGCTCAGAAATCTAAGATTTCTGACAGACCTAATAAAACCAATAAAAAAAGGTTTACAAAGGTAAGAAAGGTTTACATTAGGTTAATAGATACTCCGAAAAGATCATTTGTTAAATCATTAGTGTGGAGATCAATTGGAATTCTGATTTTAGGATTTATTAGTTGGTATTATACAAGAGATATTGAGAAAGCAACCATTGTTACTGTGATGTTTCATGTTATTAGGTTTGTTCTGTATTATTTCCATGAACGTGTGTGGGAACGTATTAAGTGGGAACAGGTAGAAGATAAGCTATAACATTTATAAATAAAACACACTTTTTCTCAAATATGACAGATAATGGAGACCAAGTTGATAGAATAGAAGATTCAGTAGTTTTATATGGATTAAGTCAATTAGAAATGGAAGCTTTAAGAAAAAAAGGTGAAATAAAAGAAATAAAAAAAAACCTTGAATCAGATAGTTCTATAAATCCTTTAGTTAAGACACATTTATTTTATACATTAAATGGAGGAACGGTTTTAGCACATTTATTAAAATATTCTAAATCTGGTTATAAAGTACATATAGTTGGGAGTGATGTAATAACAACTTTATCATATGATAATTATGTAATGGTTACTGAAGATGAAGGATTTGGTCCTTTAGATTATTAATGCCCTAAACATTTATAAACCAAAACTACTTTTTCTATATACATGGTACTTGATAAATTAGGCTCTTCATTAAGAGATACATTAGGAAAGATAGCAAAATCAGTGTTTGTAGATGATAAACTAATAAATGAGCTAGTTAAAGGTATACAAAGATCATTATTACAATCAGATGTTAATGTACAACTTGTTTTTGATTTGTCAAATAAGATCAAGCAAAGGATTAAAGAAGAAGATACAGCTGCAGGTTTGACTAAAAAAGAGCATTTGGTTAATGTTGTTTATGAAGAATTAACTAATTTCTTAGGTAAAGAATCTCATGAAATAAAGATTGATACAAAGAAAAAGCCATTCAAAATCATGTTAGTTGGTTTATTTGGTAATGGTAAAACAACTTCAATTGGAAAATTAGGAAAATATTATTCTAAACGTGGTTATAAAGTTGCATTACTTGGTTTAGATATACATAGACCTGCTGCAATGGATCAGTTAGAACAAATTGCTAAATCTGCTAATCTTTCTTATTTTATTGATAGAGATGAAAAAGATGTTATAAAAATTTATAATAAATTTGAAGATAAATTTTCTAAGTTTGATATTTTATTAATAGATACAGCTGGTAGAGATGCACTTAGTGATGATTTAATTGAAGAATTAAACAAATTAAATAAACATGCAACACCTGATGAAAGAATTTTAGTGATGAGTGCGGACATTGGGCAAGCAGCAAAAGATCAAGCACAGAAGTTTCATGATACATGTAATGTGACTGGTGTAATAATTACAAAATTAGATGGTACTGCTAAAGGTGGTGGTGCTTTGACAGCATGTGCTGTTACAAATGCTCCAGTTAAATTTATTGGTGTTGGTGAAAAAATTGATGACTTAGATGTATTTGAACCAGAAAGATTTGTAGGTAAATTACTTGGTATGGGCGATATCAAAGCTTTGCTTGAGAAAGCTAAAGAAGTAATGACTGAGGAAGATGCAAAAGATATGGGTAAGAAATTTTTAAAAGGAGAATTCAATCTAATAGATCTTTATGAACAAATGGCATCTGTTAATAAAATGGGACCATTGACTAAAATAATGGACATGATTCCTGGGTTTGGTAAAATGAATATTCCTAAAGATATGTTACAAGTTCAAGAAGGTAAACTAAAAACTTGGAAATTTATGATGAATTCTTTTACAAAAGAAGAATTAGAAGATCCTGATATTATGAGCTCAACAAGAATTGAAAGAGTGGCAAAAGGTGCAGGACGTAAAGTTTCTGAAGTAAGAGAATTATTAAAACAATATAGACAAAGTAAGAAAATGATGAAAATGTTTAAAGGTGCATCTGGTGGTAAGTCTGATAAGAAAATGCAGCAAATGATGAAACGTTTTCAAGGTGCTGGTAAAGGTATGATGAAGTTTAGGTAAGTCTTAAACTATTCATTCTTTCTTCAACAATTCTTTGAAATTCTTCATAAGAAATAAAGTCAGCAGGATCATATTCTTGCATTATTCTTTTTAACTTGTCCATGTCTTCAACTTTTGCTCTTATATTTAACTCTTTAACAGCATTATTAAAGTTATTTCTTGCTTGATCAATTCCTGATCTAATTTCTTTTAAATCTTGGCTTAGGATAACTAAATCTTCTTTAATTAGATTAACTTCTGAATCAGTAGTTTCATGATGTATTCTTGTCATCTTAGAAATACTTCTGTTTTTGCTCATAAGAAAATTAATTCTTTTATTGATTAGGTTAACCTCTTGCTGAGGATTAACTTCAGGTCTTTGTATTGCTATTTTCTTTTTTTTATGTGTAAATAGTGCCATATTATTTCATCTCTTTATTTAACCATGTGCATGGTATACTTACTTATTTTGGATCAACTGTAAACAGCTGATTATCTCCTTCTACATCAAATAAACCTAATCTTGCTCCTGCATCAAGCCAACCATGTGCATAGTTTAAAGCTGCGAATGCAGTAACAATATCACCTTTCTTTTTAAAATACTTTGCATCATCAAAGTATCTTTGTGCCATGTCAAGGAAATCTTCTGCATTTTCTTTCCATTTAATTGTTTTCTTTTGTTTTTTTACTATCTTTACTTTTTTAAGAGCACGTTTTGTAGTGTCAAAGTATTTTTCTAGTTTTGCAGAAGTGATTGTTGATGGCATTTGTTTAGATTTTTATAAACTATTCTGAATTGCAGGTTGTGTCTTTTTTAAATTTAATTCTAATGTTTCAATTAATGATATTTGAGGTACTAATTTTTGATATTTTTCTTCCAAATACCTAATTATTTTTTTTCTTAATACTTTTGTTGAATTTTTATTCATATAAATCTTTAAAGTTTTGTTTAAATCCTCTATTTCATCATGTAGATTTTCAAATATACTTTGTGTTGGTTGGGAAGATTTTATAAAAGTATCTATAACCCCTTGTCTGTCTGTTGATAATCTTTTAAATGCTTTACTATATGAACTTTCTAAAAGAAATATCCTCTGAAAAACTCTTTTCATTTTTTTAGGATTTGACAGTCTTTCAAGTTTTGATGGGAATGTTATAAATACACTTAGGTGTTTTTTTATTTCTTTTTTTAAACGTTTAATCTTTCTTTTATCTTTAGTATTATTTAATTCGTTTGATATTTCTTTAATAGTATTTATTAAATGTTTTAAATGATTTGAGACTTCCATACTTTCTTTTCTTACATTAATAACGCTCTTATAATATACTGCAAAAAGCTTTTGTGTTTCCTTGATAAATTTATTTATTTCTTCTCCAAGGATCTCTTTTTCTTCCTGTACATCTACTATAATCTGTTTTTGTTTTTGTATTAATTTAGAATTTTCTTCTTCTATTTTATTCATCCCTTTTATGATCTCTTCTCCTTTATTAACTAAGTCTAATATATTATTTATTTCTTTTTTATCAGGAATTGAATTAAATAATCTAACAATTATTATTTTTAGGTTTCTAATTTCTTTTATTGTGTTTGATGCTTTAATTTTAGCTTTTTTAAGTTCTGTAGATGAATCTGTTTTATTTTTGTTATATTTTTTGATAAAATTCTTAAGTGCTTTAATTATAGCGTTTGAATTGTTTTGTACTATCTGTTTATTACTTTTTGTTTGCTTTTCTAATGGTTTAATTTTTTCAGTATTAAAACTCGTCATTATTTGAGTAATAAGATTAATTTTTTCATCAAGTAATTTCATATTTTGTTTTACTCTTTCTATATTTATTTCTATTTTACTTTCAAGTTCAGTGTTTTGTGCTTCTTTTTGTTTTTTTATATCTTTTTTAAGTTGTGTAAATTGTTTTTCTTGATTTGGTATAAATTTTTCACTTATGATTTTAAAATTATTTATTCTTTTTTTGTGTGTTTTTTGTATATCATTGTTAATTGTTTGTGTTAAATCTTTAACTTCTATTATTGTTTCATTATATTTAGTATCTAATACTCCTGTAATGTGTGTTTTTAATATTTCTATAGCTCTTATAATAGACTCTTTATTAAATTTGGATAAACCAAGCATTATTTGATCAATTCTATTTATTATTTCTTGCCATTGTTGTTCAAAATTTTCTACTATTCCATCAACAGCAGCCATTCTTTTTTCAAAAGTGCCTACTTGGGATCCTATTGCATTCATTTCCTCTTTTAAATCTTTTAATTCAAAATCTATTTTTGTTTCTGTTTTTTTTAATTCTTTATTAACTGTAGATATTCTAGCATTTTTCCTTGCAGCTATATTTATAGGATCATTCCAACCAGATACTCCTTTGATAGCTGCAATTATTAATCCAATGGAGAAGACTAATAACAACCAATTAAGACTTGCACCTATTAATTCAAATGCTGATTCAAAATAACCTGAAAAACCATCGGATAATATTCCTGTGCCAAATACCCTTCCTAAAAAGGCAAAAACAGATAAAAATGCAACAAGTCCTGTTACAATTTTTGTTGTTAATGTTATTTTGTTTTGTGCATTTGCTTTTGTGAAAAGTCCTTGTAATAATACCCATAATGCAAAAGAAAATAAAACTCCTACTACTACTACAAGCATACTTGCATAATCACCAATATTTGTTCCTAAAGTATATTCAAGTAATACTGTAAAAAAACTCAGAGCTACACTAATACCAGCTATTAGTTTGGTTGCATTTTCATCACCAAATTGTTCTTTAATTTTTTTGTTATTAATTATTGCAAAAAGAAGGAATAAATAGAACGCAAAGTCAAATAAATAAGGGCTTCTTAAATACATCTCTATAAATAAACCAAAATCTGGTGTAAATGCCATGTTTATATAACTTTTAACTTCTTTATATATATAATTAACGTGACTACTTACAAATAGTATTACTTATTTAATATATAAATTTCAAAACCTTTAAATATTACTTATATAATAAAAGTATATAATAAAAATATATTCAAAAATAGAAATAAAAAGGTGATATGATGAATAAAAAAGCATTTGTTTGGTTATTATTTAAAAAAGAAATGATATTTTTCTTAATAGGATTAGTAGTTGGATTAATTCTTATGTTTTTAATAGGAAAAGGAATAATTCCAATTGGTATGACATTTTGTGCATGAGGTAAATATGTTTTTTAAGAAAAAAGTTAAAGCACCTATTGAAAAAGGAATGAATATTAGGTTTTGGATAGCTTTGGTGTTCTTAATTGCAGGTATTTTTTCAATTCTACAATTATTTGGAATTTTTATTCCTGTTCAAATACCTGGAGAATATTTATTATGGGTTACATCAATAGGTTGTTTATTGTTTGGTATAATGGCTATGTTTAAAAGAAAAATATAATTATTTTATTTCTATTTTTGTTCCTAAACTTTGTCCAGGTAGACCTATGTCAAATATTGCTCTAACACAACCACTGTTTCCGTGTGTTGCTGCAATTTTACCTTTCATTTCTTTACCAGCAGGTGATTTCCATGATACTTCTTTACCAACTAGTTTAGCAGCATCTTCTTTAGTATCTGTACCTTCAACCTTTAATATCATATGGTTTGGTTTAACAGTGTGTCTGTTTCTTCTAAAGTTTACTATTGTAGCTTTCATGTTATATATGAGAAATCGGATGCCTTTATAAATTTAACTACATTAAGAGCTTTATCCAAAATATCCGTCTGTGCCGTGTTTGCCATTTTACCGAAGGTAAACATGGCATGGCCAGGCGAAATTTTACGAACAAAGTGAGTAAAAAGGAGTAGGATTTTTGGATAAAGTTTATACTAATTTCATTCACATAACTTCTTTAACTTCTCAAACTCAGAATCAACACGCTTCTGTATCTTTTCAATGATATGTTTGTTCTCAGGCTTAAATAAGTGTCTAAACCTACCTTGTGGTTTAAGCCATTCTTCAATTGGCTTTTTTGTACTTGGTTCATAGTTCAGTTTGTATTTACCATCAATTACTTCGTACAATGGCCAAAAATTAGTTTCAACTGCTGCTTTAGAAATTTTTATCGAAGAATTAGTTGCAATCTTCCAACCAGGTATACATGGCGAAAGTACATTAATGAATGTTGGACCATCAGTGTTCAAAGCTTTTTCTGCTTTATTATAAAGATCAATTAAATTATGAGGAGATGCTTGTGCTACATATTTTAAATTGTGTGCAACCATGATTTTTGTTATATCTTTTTTGAACTTTTCTTTACCTTGATGAACTTTACCAGCAGGTGTTGTTGTAGTTGCTGCACCAAACGGAGTTGCACTTGATCTTTGAACTCCTGTGTTCATGTAAGCTTCATTATCATATAAAACATAAAGGAATTTGTGGCCTCTTTCAATTGCTCCTGACAAACTTTGTAAACCAATATCATAAGTTCCACCATCTCCACCAAATGTAATGAATTTAATTTTTTTATCTTTAGCAATTTTGCCAGTTCTTTGCAATGCTTTGTATGCTGCTTCAACTCCTGATATTGTTGCTGCTGCATTTTCAAATGCATTGTGTATCCATGGAACTTTCCATGATGTATAAGGATAGATTGTTGATGTTACTTCTAAACAACTAGTTGCATTACTAACAACAACATCATCTTTTGCTGCTGCTAACACAGTCCTAACTATTGGTGGGAATCCACATCCAGAGCATGATCTATGTCCAGGTGCAAATTTTACATTGTCTTGTTTTAGTTGTGCTAATTCTTTTATGTTCATTTATCTAACCCCAACATATCTCCGTTCCCATTCTTTACCCTTAAGCAAATCATTAAACAACTTCTCAATTTCTTTTTCATAAATATCTCGACCACCTAAACCATATATACAACTCATTAACTTAGGTCTTTTATCTAACTTGTACAAAGCATTTCTAACTTCGCCATAAAGCGGAGGCCTAGCACCAAATGATTCTGATCTGTCCATAACAATAATAGATTTTAAATGATCAAGCCTCATTCTAATAGTTGAATAAGGAAATGGTCTAAACATTCTTACTTTTAACAAACCAACTTTTTTACCTTTTTTACGAAGTTTGTCAACAACTTCTTTTATTATACCACAAGTTGAACTCATTGCAACAATTGCTACTTCTGCGTCTTTTAGTTTGTATTCAGCTGTATAATCATATCTTTTTTGTGTTATTTTTCTTAACTCTTTTGCCACTTGTGGAAATATTTTGAATGTGTTCATGATTCCATGAGTTTGTTGTCTTTTTGTTTCAAAATAATAATCTGTTAATTCTAATGGACCAACTGTAAAAGGATCTTTTGTATTTAATAACCATTTTTTTGGTTTATATTCACCAATAAATCCTCTCACTAAATCTGTTGAGTATGTAATAACATTATCAACACAATGTGATGTAATAAAACCGTCTTGGCAAACCATCACTGGTGTTTGAATTTGTTTATGTTCTGCTAATTTAATTGCTAAGATTGTGTATTCATAAGCTTCTTGAGCTGTTTCACAATAAAATTGTATCCATCCAAGATCTCTACATCCCATTGAATCACCATGATCACAATGAATATTAATTGGTGCACTTAGAGCTCTGTTTACAATGCTCATCACAATTGGTAATCTTGATCCAGATGCAACACCAACAATTTCAAACATTAAAGCTAAACCTGCTGAAGCAGTTGCAGTCATTACTCTAGCACCTGCCGCACTAGCTCCAACACATGCTGACATTGCACTATGTTCAGATTCAACTCTAACAAATTCAGTATTAACTTCACCATCTGCAACATATTGTGAAAATTTTTGCATTACAGGTGTTTGTGGTGTAATTGGGTAAGCTGCAACAACGTCTGGATTAATCTGTTTCATTGCAAATGCACTTGCTTCTGCTCCAGTCATTGCTCTCATTCTTTTTTTCATTTAAAATCTCCTTCAGGTTTCATTACAATACATTTAATAGGACATTCTGCTGCACATATTCCACAGCCTTTACAAAAATCATAATCTGATTGTACTCTTTTACCATTCTTTATTTTGATACAAATTTCTGGACAAAAATTAACACAAATCATACAATGGATACACTTTTTAAGGTCAGTAATTGGTCTAAATGCTTTCCATGGACCAGTTTTATATTTAACACTATTACCTGCTTCTTCAATTCTTCCACCAATTGGAATCTGTTTGTGTGTTTTTAGTTCTTGTTTTTTCATTTTATTTATTTTTATTAACTCTTTTGATTAATACTAGTATAAGCTTCTTTTAAACCTTCAATGTTTGATGCAGTTTTTTGTTTTCCTATTTTTTTTCTGAATTTATAATTAATAACACTCATTAAATTTTTTAAACTAACAATTTTTGTTAATCTAACTAAAGCTCCAAGCATAGGAATGTTTGGTAAATTTATCTTAATCTGTTTTATTGAAATTTTAGAAGCATCAATACAATGTATCTTTCCTTGAAATTTAGTTTTTTTTTTAATATGTTGTGGTTTTTTGTTTGAATTAATTAATAATAATCCAGTTTTCTTTAAACCTTGAGTAACATCAACAGAATCTAATAATGTATCATCTAAAACAATAACAATGTCTGGCTTAGTTATAGGTGCAAATGTTCTTATTCTTTCATCAGAAATTCTAACAAATGTTTTTACAGGTGCTCCTGCTCTTTCAGGGCCATATTCTGGAAAAGCTCTTATATATTTTTCATCTAAAATAGCAGACCTAGCTAGTAAATCTGCAGCTGTTTTAGCGCCTTGTCCACCCCTTCCATGAAATCTTATTTCTTTTTTCATCTTAATCATCTCTTTTAAGATTTTAATATTGTTGGGTGATATATAAATGTTGTTGTTTTTTATTTATTTTCATATATACTTTCGAAATATTTATATACCTAAACTTCTTAATTAATAATATGACTACAAAAGAAATTAAAAAAGAACTTGAAAATTTAAAGAAAGAAAACGCAAAACTTAATGGTGAACTTAAAAAAATAATTACAGAATCTCAACAATTATTCTCTCCTTAATTTTTTCATTATTTGATTCATTCTATTTGCAAGATCAACATGTTTCTTAATTAATATCTCTTTTTTTTCTATATGTGTTTTATATTTTTCAACATTTAGTTCATATTTTTGTGATAAATTTTCCATAGTTTTCTCTCCAAAAAACGCTCCAATTATTAAACCGAACCAACCAACAATTACTGTAAGGAGAATATCAATTCTATCCACTTTGGATGGGTGTTCTACATAATAAATTAAAATTCCTAAAAAACATAAAATCAAGACACCTATTATAATTGTTTGTATAAATTTAATATAACCTCCTTCATTTGAAGGTTTGGCAATATCTCTTATAGTCTTTATACACCATTTAAAGTTAATAAATATTATAAAAGAAAATATTACTAGAAGATATAGTAAAATTATTGTTAAAATTGACATTATATTATGTTAACCTCTTAGTATTTTTTTAGAACCTCTTTTTTAATATATAATGAAAATAAATACTATATAAGGATTTCTATACTATACAAACAGTTAACTTTTTAAAGACTTCTTGACTTTCTATATATTATGAGCATAGGACACTGGAAAGAACATAGATATGATTTTGGAAGAGAAAGATACCCTAGACCAAAGAGTTTTAAGTCTAAAGAAAAAGCTGAAGAATATGCTAAAAAGATGAAATTAACTAAATACAAAGTTGTTCAGTTAAAGCATGGTTTGAGTAAAAAGTTTAAAATTGTTAAAGAATAATTATTTCTTTTTTAGAAATTCTAATATATCTTTGCTAATAGTATCAGGATCAATAATAATAAAATTATGATTTCCTCTTTCTAATTTTAATTCACTTTTTTTAATGTGTTTTTCTAAAGTATAATATGATAATATTGAAAACACATCATCTTTTTGATTTTCTATTATTAAAACAGGTATCTTTATTTTTTTTAAAACAGGTTTTAAGTTTTCTCTGATAATTGCTTTTGATGTTTCCCAAACATGTCTGAATACTGTGCTAACTGCACCCATATTAACTACAAAAATGTCTTTAATAACATTTTCTGAAAAGTCAAGATCATTTTGTGGTACATGGTCGAATAAATTTGCTTTAAGAAAAATTAAACAACATGCAGGAAATACTAAAAAGAAAAAGTATGGTCTTATGGTTTTAGGATTTACAGCGTATGAACTATCAATTAAAATCATTTTTTTAACATATTTTGGATACAATGAATAAAATTTTAATGCTATGAACCCTCCCATAGAGTATCCTACTAAATTAATTTTATTTACTTTTTCTTTTTTAAGAATTAGTTCAATATCCTTACAAAAGTCTTTTAAAAATATTTTCTTTTTTATTTTGTTTTGACTAAAACCATGGCCTCTAACATCAATATTAATTGTGTTGTAATTTTTTTCTATTAAATGTTCTTCTTCTCTTCTAAACATTGAATTATTACAACTTAAACCATGAAGAAAGACTGTGAAAGTTTTTGTTTTATTGTTTTTTTTGATTCTGTAGAATATTTTGCTTTTATCAAATGATACAATATGTTTCATTACCTCTTTTTTGTTCATATATTTATTATTGTTGTTGTGGTTTATATATGTTTCTGCATTCTTTTCAAATAAAGAATTAACTTCTCTTTAACTTCTTTCTTCAGATCATCATTAATATCCAAATCATCAACTTCTTTGTTCCAGTCAATGTCTGGTAATTGTGTTAATGTTCCTTTTAATTCTCTTCCTGCTTGTTTTATATCATTTTCAATGTATATTGCTTCTTCAGAATTAAACTTTTTTGTGATTGGGAATTTAGTAAATGCATTTGCACCTGCTTTTAATATTTGTCCTACTTCTTTGTATCTTCTTAATGTTGTTCCTGCTATTATTTGTAGTTTTGGGAATGCTAATCTTGTTTTTGCAATCCACCAAAGATATTCTTCTGTTTCTGGACCTTTTTCATATGGTGTGCCTGGAACTGGTTTCAAAGCATAGAATGTGATTCTGTCTAGTTTCCATTTTTCAATAAACTTTTGTAAAAGAGCAAAGTCATCACGTTTTTCACCTAAGCCAATAACTATTGTTATACTCTTCTTTAAATCATTTGCATTGTTAAACATTTCTTCATAAGGTTCAATTGGTTTGTCTGGACAAATCTTTCCATGTAGTTCAGGAGCAATAGTTTCAATTGAGCTTACAATTCCTTTAATATGTGGTCTGAATTGGTCTAAATCTTCTTTACTTAGTGCACCTAGATTAAGCCAAATCTTTTCTTCATAAACTTTTTCAACTAATCTTGCAATTTCAATAAGTTCTTCCATTGGAAAACTTTTATAACCACCTGTTAAGAATTCTATTCTCCATCCTAAGTTTTTTGCTAACAAAGCCTCTACAAGTATTGAACCAATACTTCTCTTAGCATGCGTTGCATGTTTAATCCTTGCTTTTTGCGTTGATCTATAACAAAACTTACATGTTCCTACATCACAATACCAACTAAGGAATATACATCTGCCGTACCATACTTTGTTGCCGAATGTTTTTATGGTTAATAGGTTTGCTTGTTCTGTTAATTGTTTGAGTTCTTTTTTTTCTATTTCTTGTGTTTGTTTGTCCATAAATCAAAAGGAAAGAAAAAGTGTTTATAAAGTTAAGTACTAACTAGTTACCATTACATTTTGCTCAAAAATCGAAATATTTATATATTTGTAATGGTACTGTGTATTTATGAGGGTTATAAATAGAGAAGGATTCTATTATTTACAACATACATATAGAAAAGGTAAGAAAGTTGTATGTAAAGAGATTTATCTAGGTAAAACAATACCTCCAAATATAGAACAAATAAAATCAAATTTATTAAAAGAAATACATAAACCTTTATTCAATAAGTTTGATATAATTAAAAAGAATTATCAAAAACAATGGAGAAAGTATCCCAAATCTATGAAAGATAAATTTAAACAACAATTAGCAATAGATTTCACATATAATACAAATGCAATTGAAGGTTCAACAATAACATATGATGAAACAAGAGAATTAGTTGAACATAGAATTTCACCACACAAACCATTAAGAGATGTTAAAGAAACAGAAGATCATGTGAAAGTTTTTCTTAAGATGTTAGATAGGAAAGATATGTTATCATTAAAACTTATTTTAAAATGGCATAAAGAACTATTTAAAGAAACAAAACCTGATATTTGTGGGAAATTCAGAGATTTTCATGTAAGGGTTGGAGATTATATCTGTCCTGATTGGCAAGATGTTAAAAAATTAATGAAAAATTTTATAAAATTCTATAGAAAAAATAAAAATATGCATCTAGTTGAACTTGCTTCAAGAATGCATTATAAATTTGAAATGATTCATCCTTTTGGTGATGGTAATGGTAGGGTTGGAAGACTAATTATGAACTATATTCTTTGGCATAATAAATTTCCTATACTTATAATTGAATATAAGAAAAGAAGTTCTTATTATAGAGCTCTTCAAAGAGATGAAAATAAATTTTTTAATTATTTTGCTAGAAGATATTTGAGTAAGTATAATGGTTTTTTAAAATCTAAATAATTTTTCAATTAAAAACTACTCAAAATAATTCATCAAAAACATACTTCTTGAACTCAGGCACAATCTTTATTGTTAATAAATCCTGTTTACTGAACCAACGAACATCTTCTGCATCTGAACCAATTGAAGTAGTATCGTCAAGTGCAACACAAAGTATAAAATGTATTAAAACATTCTTATTATTATTTCTATCAAACTTATCTAATAACATTGTTTCTTTTACAATTTCAGTTTTTACACCAGTTTGGTTATATGTTGCTTTTCTAACACCACTTTCTATTGTATCATTTTCACTTACTATTCCTGAAGGTAGTGTCCAATGTCCTTCATAAGGATGTTTAGTTGTTTTTATCATTAATAATCTTTCTTTATCATCAAATGCCATTCCTAAGACAACGTGTTTGATGCTGTCTTGTTTAATGTCTCTAACAATTTCATTATTCATTACACTTTTGTATAAAATAGAACAAGGAACTCCTAAACAAGTAACTCTAAGATCTTTATTATCTCTTCTACCTGCTAATACTGAATAACCATGGAAATCGTTTGGTGATTGAATCTGCATTTGTCTGAATAATGTCATTAGTTCTTTTGGAACAATATGTATAAATACACAATTATCTCTGTTTTCTTCTGTAATTAAATAATAATCATCTTTATCTTTAACATTATCTTTAAATTGCCTTTTTTTAAATAGAATATAATCAATTATTTGTGGAAATAGATTTGCATATTTCTCTACATCATCTGCTCTTGCTTGTAATATTTTGTCCCATATGTCCATAATAAGAATAAGATTAAAATAGGTATTTAAAGATTATTGTGAAGGAGGAGTTACTTTTTTCTTCTTTTAGCCATATATTCTTGTTGTTTTTTGGCATGTTTTTTTTTAGCAATTGGCATAAGTGTATCTCTATTTTTATTTATATAATCAATATTCTCTGCACTATATTCAAAAACTTTTCTTTTACCAGTTTGTCTTTGTTCTGGTTTTACAAGATGTCTTACATGTTGTAAATAATATTGCCTAATACTAGTTATTTCTGCTGCTTTTCTTTCAGAAAGTGGGAATAGATATGTTTTTTGAGTTGGATTTGGTGTTTCTTTATCTTTTTCTACTTTTGTTTCTAAAATGTTTTGAGGTTGTGGATTTATTTTTTGATTAATCATATCTTGTAATGATTTTATTTTATCTAAATCTTTATTTAACCTATCTAAATGAGCAACAGCTTCAGTATGTCTAGTTTCATAGTTTGTTTGTGTTTCTTCGAATACTGACATTGCTTTTTTTGCTTTTTCATATTTAATTTTTGTCTCTTCTTTCATACTTTTGGGAATTTCATCTTTAAAAGCTTCATAAAACTCAACCATTTCACGATTTTCTTTATTTTTTTTAATTTCATCTGCAAACTTTTCTTTAAATGGTTGAACATAATCTCTAATATTTTCTACCCTAGCAACAACTTCTGTTGCATAATCTTCAATATATTTTGCTGCTTGATTAAAATTAACTATTTTTTGTGGTTTATCACATTCATCTAATAAATCTTCTAATTCTTTTTTATCTTGTTGTAATTTTGCTTTATCTTGATTAAGACCTTTATTTTTGTTTTTAAGATTTTGAATATTTTTTTCTTTTTGTTTTATAGTTGCTCTTTGTACATATTCTAAATTAGTAAGTGTTTCTATAAATCTTAATTTTTCACTTTTTACAAGGCCATAACTTTTTACTGCTTGTTCTAGTTCTGATTTACTTGTTGGAATTTTACTTTCAGTAACAAATATTTCATATACTCCTTGTGAATTTCTTACATCTTTGATTATAAGTGGTTTAGTAATCTTAGTTTTTAATCTATTTGTTAATTGATGAACTGCTTCATTGTCAGAACTAGCAGGACCATTGATTCTTATAATATAACTCCACTTTTGATTATTTTTTTTACCCATATTAGTATATGGAATAATCTTTCTATTTATAAAGATTCCTATAATTTTACTATTTGTAAGTGGTGTCTTTGTGTGTTGTTGACAAACACCATAACCTTTATAAACAGGATTTGAATTCTATATACTAACATAGGATGTGGGTAGTAGCTTACCTGAACTTTGTTGTGAAACTGAAAAAGTTTTGTATAAAACCCTTTCGCTTACCCTGCTCTAAGCAAGGTATTTTTAATAGAGCACCAATGGCATTCTTACGATGAATAACATTGGTTCGCTGGCCTTAACAGGCAAGGGTTTTATAACAAGAACTAATAAAATATTAATGGAGGCTGAAAATGACACTATACAAACATATTAGAAAGGTTTGGAGAAAACCAAAAGAATCAATGCCTGATTTATGGCAAAAAAGACTGATTAAATGGAGAAAAGATCCAGTTACAATCAGAATCAAAAGACCAACTAGGTTAGACAGAGCTCGTTCTTTAGGGTATAAAGCAAAGCAAGGTTTTGTTCTAGTTAGGCAAAGAGTTTCTAGAGGGGGTCATAGAAGACCACAAATAAAAAAAGGTCGTAGACCTAAACATTCAAGGCAAAAGATGATTCTAAACATGAGTTATCAAACAATTGCAGAACAAAGAGCTAATAAAAAATATAAAAATTGTGAAGTTTTAAACAGTTATCCTGTTGCTCAAGATGCACAAAATAAATGGTTTGAAATTATATTAGTTGATCCAATGCATCCACAAATCTTAGCTGACAAAAGACTTAACTGGATGTTTACTAAAAGAGGAAGAGTTTTCAGAGGATTAACAAGTTCTGCAAGAAGATCTCGGGGTATGCATAAAAAAGGAAAAGGTTCTGAACATACAAGGCCTAGTAAGAATGCTGATCTGAAGAGAAGAGGAAAGAAGTAATTTCTTTTTTTTTTATTTATTTTTCTTTTTTTAATTATTTCTTTTTTTAATTATTTCTTATTTTAATTATTTCTTATTTTAATTATTATTTATTTTATTATATTCTTATTTATACAAATATTTATATATTATTCTATTTAGAATAATGTTTATGAGCTTGGACTATGTTATAAATATGGTAAAAAAACTTGTTGTTAGTGTAGAAAATAATAAACGTGTTTCTAAGCTAGAAAATGATAAAAAACAGTATCATAATTTGAGAAAAGTTTTACAAGATAAGTTTCCTGGTGTTATTTTTAGTGAATATACTCTTATTAATAATAGTTTAGGATTAGAAGCTTATTTTATAAATCCTGAAATATGTCCTCATGATGAGTTGAATTTGTTTAAGCAGGTTGATTCTTTTTATTGTCAGAATTATCTTGATGAAGATCTTGAACGTGTTTTTATTATGCCTCATTATTTTAAAGATGTTGTTAATTTTTATATAGATAATGTAAGGGCATTAGCTGGAGATAAAGTAGCAGATTTATTAAAGTAGTATGAATGTAAGTTTAATGATGATGATTAATTTCTAATAATACTTAAAATCTCATCCCTTTTTAATTCCATCTTTTCTTTTGACTTAGCTTCAAGATTAAGTCTTAACAAAGGTTCTGTGTTACTAGGACGAACATTGAACCACCAGTCTGTGTTTCTTACTGTTATTCCATCAAGCCAAGATATAATTCTTGCTCCGCCTTGATATTTTTCTTCTAATTGTTTTATTTTTTTATTTTTGTCTGAAACTTTTGAATTTATTTCTCCGCTTGCAAAATATTTTTGTATAGGTTTAACAATTTCAGAAAATGATTTATCTTGTTCTGAAATTAGTTTTAAAATCATTAACATTGCTAAGTCAGAACATTCTGCATTATAATTTTGTTTAAAATAAAAGTGTGAAGATAATTCTCCTCCAAAGATTGCATTTTCTTCTTTCATTTGTCTTTTAATAAAAGCATGACCTACTCTACATTCAACTGCAATTCCATTATTTTGTTCAATTGTTTCTTTTGTTGTCCAACTTGATCTTAAATCATAAAGAATTTTGGAATTAGGATTTTGTTTTAATAATTCTTTTGCAATCAATCCAGTAATAATGTCTCCAGAAATGATGTTACCTTTTTCATCAACAAAACCTACTCTATCTGCATCTCCATCAAATGCAACACCTAAATCTGCTTTTTCATCTATAACTTTTTGTTGCAAAGCTTTTAATGTTTCATATTTTAATGGATTTGCTTCATGATTTGGAAATGAACCATCTAATTCAAAAAATAAAGGTATTAATGTGCATCCTGTCATATCTATAATATCTTTAGCAGTAATAGACGAAACTGCGTTTGCTGCATCAATAACTACTTTTAATGGTTTTATATTATTACAATGTTGTTTTAAGAATTTAAAATATTCAGGTTTTATATCAAGTTCTTGTAATTTACCTTTTGTTTCTGATATTTCTATGTCTTGCTTAGCTAAGTCTTTTATTTCTTCCATTCCAGTTCCTTGGCCAATTGGTGTTGCATTATCTTTGCATAGTTTAAAACCATTATATTGTTGTGGATTGTGTGATGCTGTTATCATTATTGAAGCATCTGCTTTAAGAAAACCATTTGCAAAGTATGAAATTGGTGTAGATGTTAAACCTATATTTGTGACATCACATCCCATATCAGTAATTCCTTTTGTTAATGATTTGAATAATTTAATAGAAGATGTTCTCATATCATAACCTATTACTATATGTTTGCAATTAAGAAATTTGACAAATGCTTTTCCTGTTTTATAAGCTATGTCTTCATTGATTTCTTTAGGATAAGTTCCCCTAATGTCATAAGCTCTGAATATTTCTGTCATATAAATCACCTTAGTTTTTTTTTATATGTGAGTTTTGTATTTAATATATAAATTTAATTGTTTCGTATGCACCATGCACATACTTATATACTCAAATAACAACCATAATATATATAATTGAATTTCGATACCTTTATATATTGGCTGAATTATCAGTATATATAATTAGTGTATGAAAATTAGTAAATAAAAAAAGAAAAATAGTGGAGGAATATGAAAATGCCAATGCCAGGATTTATGTCAAATTTAAAAGAAAAATTTAGTACAAAAATTAGTACTCCTGATCAAGAAATGCCTGAGGAAAGAGAGGATGAATATGTTGAATTAGGAGCAGAAGCTTCTAAAGATGAAGAATCCAATGTTCTTGTAAGACCTTTTATTTTAGAAGATTTTGAAGATATTAGGCCTATATTAGATGCTCTTAGAACAGGACATACAATTGCTTTAGTTAATATTCAACCTTTGAAAGATAAAGATATTGTTGAATTAAAAAGAGCAATCAATAAATTAAAAAAGACATGTGATGCTGTTGAAGGAGATATTGCAGGATTTGGAGATGATTGGATTTGTGTAACACCAAGTTTTGCAAGAATACACAGAGCAGCTGGAACAGCTGATGTTGAACAATAGTTTTTTTTATTCTTTATTTTTTTAAAATTGGTGATATGATTGGCTAAAAAGAAAAAGGTTGAAAATAAAACAGACCAACCAGATGTTATAGAAGGACAACCTTGTCCTATGTGTAGTCAAAATAAATTAGTTCTTGCTGAAAAAGAAACAGAAATTCCTTATTTTGGAAAAGTTTATGTTTTTTCTATGACTTGTCATAATTGTAAATATCATAAAGCTGATCTTGAATGTGCTGAACATCATGAACCTGCTAAATATACATTAGAAGTTTCTTCTGAAGAAGATCTTAAGATAAGGATTGTTAAGTCAGCTCATGCTTTTGTAAAAATACCTCATGTTTTAACAATTGAGCCAGGACCTGCTTCAAATGGTTTTGTAACTAATGTTGAAGGTATAATAAATAGAGCAAAGTTTGCAATTGAATCTGCTCGTGAAAGTGAAGTAGATAAAACTGCTAAGAAAAAAGCAAAGAAATTGATTAAGAAATTAAATAATGTTCTTTGGGGAAGAGATAAGCTTAAGATTATTATTGAAGATAAGACTGGTAATAGTGCTATTATTAGTGATAAAGTGGTTAAGAATAAGTTGCGAGTTTAGTTTTTATGGGGAATTACAATGAAAATAGGTATAATTGGTGGTAGTGGTCTTGATGATCCAGACATTCTTGAAGATTCTAAGTCAATTGAAGTTAGTACTCCATTTGGTAAACCTAGTTCTGATCTTAAGTTGGGGACAATAAAAGGAAAGGAAGTGGTTTTAATTGCGCGTCATGGTAGAAAACATACAATACCTCCAACACAAGTCAATTTCAGAGCTAATATTCATGCACTTAAAGAACAAGGTTGTGATTTGATATTAGCAACTACTGCTTGCGGTAGTTTGCGTGAAGAAATTGGTAGAGGTGATTTAGTTATTCTTGATCAGTTTATTGATTTTACTAGGTTGAGGAAGTTGACATTTTATGAAGAGTTTGTAGGTGGGGATATTAAGCATACTCCAATGGCTACTCCGTTTGATGCTAAGTTAAGGGTTAAGTTAGTTGAGTGTTCTAAGGAATTAGGATTAAAACATCATCCAAAAGGTACTGTGATCACAATCGAAGGACCTAGGTTTTCAACTAAAGCAGAGTCTCATATGTTTAGAGCTTGGGGTGCTGATGTGATTAACATGTCAGTTGCACCTGAATGTATATTAGCAAATGAATTAGGAGTTCCATATGCTGCAGTTGCAATGTCAACTGATTATGATTGTTGGAAAGAAAATGAAGTTCCAGTTACATGGGAAGAAATATTAAAAGTGTTTAATGCAAATGCTGATAATGTAAAGAAGTTATTGGTTAAAGTTATTGAGGTATTAGAATGATTGAAGAAATAAAACAAAAAATAAGAACAATACCAAACTGGCCTAAGCCAGGAATTATGTTCAGAGATATTACAACTTTGTTAAAAGACCCTGAATCTTTTAATAAGGTAATAAATATATTTGTTGAAAGGTATAAAGATAAATCAATAACAAAGATCTTAGGTATAGAATCTAGGGGATTTATATTTGGTTCTGTTTTAGCAAGTAAACTAAATTTGCCGTTTATATTGGCTAGGAAACCAGGTAAATTGCCTGCAGCAACTACAAAAATGGAATATGAATTAGAATATGGGACAGATGCTTTAGAGATACATAATGATGCAATTGAACTAGGTGATAGTGTTCTAATTGTTGACGATCTAATTGCAACTGCAGGAACCTTGAAAGCAACAGTTGAACTAGTTGAAAAACTAGGTGGTAAAGTACATGAATGTGCTGTTGTTATAGAATTACCTGACTTAAAAGGAAGAGAGAAAATAAAAAATTATAATACTTTTTCAATAGTTCAATTCGATGGTGATTGATCCTTTTATTTTCTTTTATAACCAAATATTTTATTATATTTATTGTGATCCATAAATTCTAAAACAAATGCAATAATTTTCACTTCATCTCCTATTAAGGTATATAATAATCTCCAAAATCCTATTAATTCCACTCTTAGAATTTTATCTGTTCCAAATTTCCTTACAATTGCTTTTGATAAATATTTTCTAGGGATTAAGTCACCAAAATGTGGGTTAACTTTAATATTTCTTAATGCAATATTTATTGATGATAACAATTGGGAATATGTTGGTTTTTCTCTAGCAGATTTACCTTTGCTAACATATTTCTGTAATTTAATGTATTCTTTGTAAGCTTTTTTATCAAATTTTATAAGTGTGTGTTTTTCCACATTACATCACAGTTATTCCTTTTTTTAGTTTAGAAAGAAGTTTATCACTAATATCTGCTTTATAAATCCATATAATCCCTTCTTTTAATGTAATTATTTTTCCACTATCTTCTAAATATTTAAGAATAATATTCAAAGTAGGTCTCATAATCTTTTTTTCTAGTCTTCTATCTATCTCATTCTTAAATAATGGGATTTTGGCTTTTTTAATAAGATTTTCAACATTTAATATTGTATCTAATCTTGGGTAATGTAATACTTGTTTTAGCATACTCACTCACCTCGTTCGTAGCATGCAAATCTCCAATTTGCATACATTTTTAACCACCTATATACTTATACTATAGTATAGACTTATATCATATATAAATGTTTCTATTTTTTGTATCCAAAAATTAAAGAAGTTATAAGACCTTTACATTAGTTGAGTTCGAAGGTGAATAATTCACCAATAAGTAATAAAAACACTTCTAAAAATAGAAAGGTTTAAATAGGTACTTCTACATAAATTAATATAGAATCAAGGGTTAAAAAAAGAGAATTGACTTTATTTTGCTCTAAAAAAGACAAAATAGGGTTTTAGGGGGTAGAAGGTCATTTAGATGTTAGATTGTCTTATGAAATGACTTAGATATAGTAATCTCTCTAAAATAGGTGAGGAATGAAAATGGAAAAAATAAATGAAATTAAGCAAAGAATTGATGAAATCAAACCATCTATGATTAGGCTACAATGGGATAAAGAACATGATCAACTTAATCCTGGTAAATTATCATATTTACAAGATCTTGAGAAAGAATATACAACATTATCAGAACAATTAGAATCATTGAAAACAACTAATCTGGAGGAACAAAATGCAACATTACAAGAAAATAAGTAAATGGAAAGATAAAGTAGGGCATAAATGTAGAAATTGTAGAAAAGTTATTGATGAAAAACTTGATTATTTTGAATTAACAGCACACTGGAAAATTAAAAGAAAAGCAGATGCAAACAGTTTTTGTAGTTTGAAATGTTTAAGAGAATGGGCTAAAGACGAAGATTAAGAAAAGAGTGATTAAAATGAGAATAACTAATAACATTATCAAAAATGTTGTAACAGACGTAGCAGGAGAAGATGCTTTTGGTCTAGTAATGAAAATCAAAGGTAAAAAAAATGTCTCAGAATTTAAAATAGCTGAAGCAATGGAAACTGAAATAAATTTAGTAAGAAATATGTTATATAGGTTATTTCAAAATAATTTAGTACATTTTATGAGAAAAAAAGATAGAAAAAAAGGATGGTATATTTATTACTGGACTTTTCAAGATAATCAAATCAAACATTTATTCTTTAAACTTAAAAAAGATAAATTAACTAAATTAAAAGAAAGGTTACAAAGGGAACAAGGGAGTCATTTCTATATGTGTGATGAACAATGTATGAGACTTAGTTTTGAACAAGCAATGGATTTTGAATTTAAATGTCCTGAATGTGGACATTTGATAGAATTGCAAGATAATGCTGCACAAGTTGAAAGGATTAAAAGGGAAATTCATGAACTTGAGAATTTTTTTGATAATGCTGAAAGGATAGAAAATAATAAAGTTGAAAGAGCAATAAGGTCTGATAAAAACAAAGTTAGAAAACAAAGAGCTAAAAAGAAAAAAGTTGCAAAAACTAAGAAGAAAGGAAAAACAAAGAAGAAAGTTTCTAAAAAAAAGAAAGTTATTAAAAAGAAAACAAAAAAAAAAGTTAAGAAAAAGAAGAAGAAAAAGTAAAAAAACCACAAAGTATTTAAACTAATTCTGCTTAAAACTTATTAGCAGGTGATATAATGGCAAAACAAACAATTTCTAGGGATGTACCATTAGCAGAGTTGACTTTGCGTAGGTATGAAAAGCCTGTTGAACTAGGGCAGAGAGATCTTGTTAAGAGATTATGCTTGTCATTAGGTTTGTTACAGCCAGGAGATTCTAGAGATGTTGTTGTTGATGTGTTACATGTTTTATTAGATCAACGTAAAAGGAAAAGACCAATTTCTTCTGAACAAATTAGAAAAAAGGTTGTTGATTTTAGAAAGAAAAATGAAATGGCATTACTTGGTGTTGCTGGTTCTAATATTAGAAGGCAATTGAAAAGATTGCGTAATGTTATGCTTGTTGAAAAGGTTACTAATAATTATAGAATTACTGAGTACTTAGGTTTAGTTGATATTATGGATGAAAAACTTCAGAAACTTATTCTACCGATGATTATTGAAAGGGTGAGAGATTATATGGGAGAAGTTGATGAGAAGTTTAAGTGATCTTTTGAATATGTTCATACTAAAACAGTAACATTTATATAATCTTCTAACTTACTTATTTACTATGTACCAAAATATGAGTAATATCACTCAAAAATGGGTAAATCTTTTATTTCCATTTTCAAATAATTATTTACTTAGAGTAACTGCTAGTGAATTAGCAAAAATAACAAAAATACCACAACAAACTGCTTCAAGATATTTAAATGAACTTGTTAAACAAAATTTAATGAGTTATGAAAAACAAGGTAAAAATAAATTATTTTATTTTGATTTAGAAAAAGAATCAACTAAGATTTTATTAAATTTAATTGAAATAAATAAATCATTAAAGTTTCAATCCAAAATTCAGACAGCTTCTGTAATAATTAATCAAATTTTAAAAAATTGTGAAAGCCTCATTGTTTTTGGTTCATATGCATCTTATGATTTTACTAAAAATTCTGATTTAGATGTAGTTATTTTGGGTAAGTGTAATAAAAAACAAATAAAAAAAATCAAACAAAAACAAATTATAGAAATTAATGAACACTATGTTTCGTATTCAGAATTTAATAAAATACTTAAATCAAGAAATGCTTTATCATTGGAAATATTAAATAATCATATTTTATTCGGTAACATTTCAAAAATAGTTGAAATTTTTTGGAAGAGGGAAAATGAAAGAAGATAAAGTTAAGTGGTGTTTGAAACAAACAAAAGGAATTAAATTAATAGATTTAAAGCCTCATTTGAGTGAATCTTATATGGATAGAGCAGAAGATACTCTTGAAACTGCACTTTTAATTAAGGGGGAATGGAAGTTAATAACAAGTTATTATGCTTGTTATAATGCTTTTTATTCTTTGTTAATGAAAACAGGAATCAAATGTGAAATACATGATTGTACTTTAGAACTTATGAAGTTGTTTGATTTTGATGATTCAGATATTATTTTTCTTAAAAATTTGAAAAAAGATAGAATAGATACACAATATTATCTTAAAAAAATTACTTTTAATAAAGAAGCAGATGTGAAAAAATTTATATTTAAATGTAAATTGACTTTAGGCAATCTTAACTCACACAAAATTGAGGAAATAAGAAATAAAATTAAGGTGATAAAATGATCTACGAACCTGCAGAAGACTCTTACTTATTACAAAAACAAATCAAGAAATATTGTAAACCTAGTTCTGTTGTCCTTGACATAGGTACTGGTTCTGGTATACAAGCAAGGGAAGCTGCGCTTTATTGTAACAATGTTATTGGTGTTGATATTCAGCAAAGTGTGATTGATAATCTTAATGAACATAAAAAATATTTTAAAAACAAAAGATTAAAAAGAATAAAATATAAAGTTTCTGATTTATTTTCAAATGTTAAAGGAAAGTTTGACTTAATTCTATTTAATCCACCCTATCTTCCACAAGATATAGGTATTGATGATATAACTATCTACGGCGGTAAAAAAGGTTATGAATTAATTGAAAGGTTTTTGTCTGAGGTTAATAATTATTTGAAAGTTGGTGGAAAAGTGTTGCTTTTGTTCAGTTCTTTATCAAAAGAAAAAAAAGTAATTGAATTTATTGAAAAGTCTGGGCTTAAGCATAAGATTATTTCCAAACAAAAAGTATTTTTTGAAGAATTGTTTGTAGTTTTGCTTGAGAAAAATGATTTAGTAAAAACTTTGGAAAAGAAAAATGTAAAAAACATTAAATTGTTTGCACATGGTAGACGAGGATTAATTTATACTGGTGATTTAGGTAAGAAAAAGATTTCAATTAAAACAAAGCATCCTCAAAGCAAAGCTGTTGGTAGGATTAAGAATGAAATTAAGTTTTTGAAGATTTTCAATAAAAAAAGAATTGGTCCTAAGATCTTATTCTTTGGTAAAGGATATTTTGCATATAAATTTGTTGAAGGAATTTTTATTAAAGAGTTTTTAGAAAAGTCAAGCAAAGCAAAGATTAAGAAAGTGTTGAAAAATGTTTTTGAGCAATGCTTTGTCATGGACAAATTAGGAGTTAATAAAGAAGAAATGCATAATCCTTACAAACATGTTATTGTTGGTAAGAAAATAGTTTTGATTGACTTTGAAAGAAGTAATTTTTCACCAAAAGTTCATAATGTGACTCAGTTTTTACAATATTTGTTACGAAATCAGAAATTGTTGAATAAAAAAGGGTTTAAAGTTGATAGGGATAAGTTGATTGAGTTGGGTCAAGAGTATAAAGGAGATCTGAATAAAGTTAACTTTAACAGAATTCTTAAAATATTATAGAAACCTTCCTTATATGGAGATCCTATAATTTATTTAGAAATAATCGATACCTTTATATACTTCTATTATAAATATTAATAATATTATTAAAATTATAAATATTAATAATGGTTTATATTAAGTTCATTGGGAAAGCGAAGATAACATCACTAGGTCAGATTACAGTGCCAAAAGAAGCAAGAGAAGACATTAATGTTAAAGAAGGTGATGAGTTGTTTTGGTATGTTATTAATGGTCAACTTGTTGCTACTAGTGAACTTATGAGTTTAAAAGAGCTTAAAAAGAGGTTAAGAATAAAGTAAAATGGATCCAATATTCTTTGCAATAGGAATCATGATTATTACTGCGAGTTTGTTAGCTTATTTTACAAAGCTGATTAAACAACCATTAGTACCAGCATATATTATAGCTGGGATTGTTGTTGGTCCTGTTTTGAAATTAATCACAAGTTCTAGCACAATTGATCTTTTATCTGAGATAGGTATTGCATTCTTATTGTTTATTGTTGGACTTGAAATCGATCTTGACAAACTTAAGAGGGTTGCACTTGTGGCAACTGTGTCAGGAGTTGGTAAAAGTGCAATATTGTTTGGTTTAGGTTATTTAGTTGCAATGCTTTTTGGTTTTGTACCATTACAAGCAATGTATATTGGTTTGATATTAGTTTTCTCATCAACAATGGTTGTTGTTAAATTATTAGCTGATAGAAAAGAAGTAGATACATTACATGGCAGAGTTATAGTTGGTATTTTATTAGTTGAAGATATATTAGCAGTATTAATATTATCAGCTTTAACAACTATTGATAACTTTTCATGGATGTTCTTAGCAATTGCATTATTAAAAGGAATAGGATTGTTAGCTTTGGCTTTAGTTCTTAGTAAATTTGTTTTACCAAGAATATTTAAGTTTGCAGCAGAGTCACAAGAATTATTATTCTTAGCATCATTAACAGCATGTTTCTTGTTTGCTATGTTATTTAACTGGATAGGTTTTTCAATTGCAATTGGTGCATTTGTTGCAGGAGTTGCTTTAGGTAATCTTCCTTATAATTTAGAGATAATTGGGAGGGTTAAACCATTGCGAGACTTTTTTGCAACAATATTCTTTGTATCTTTAGGTTTGAATATTGTTTTTGATAATTTAAAAGATATTTTAATATTAGCTGTTGTATTATCTTTAATTGTTTTAATTATTAAACCAATTTTAATAATGTTTTTTACTAGTTTATTTGGTTACAAAGAAAGACCTGCATTTTTGATATCTGGTTCACTTATACAAGTTTCAGAGTTTTCTATGATTGTTTTAGCACAAGGTATGATCTTGGGACATATATCAAAACAAATATTTTCATTAGCAATATGGGCTGCTATATTTACAATTACAGTAACTACTTATGTAATTAAATATGAACAAAAATTGTTTAGTTGGTTTAAAGGACCTTTTAAGTTTTTTGAAAGGTTTAGTTTTAATGATAAAGATTTGAAACAGATTACTAAAAAGAAAAAACCTTATGATGTGATTGTTTGTGGTCATAATAGGATTGCACACGGAATTATTGATTTACTTATTAAGATGAAAAAATCAATTCTTGTTGTTGATTATAATCCTGATGTTGTAAGGCATGTAATTAAAAGTAAATACAAAAAAGCAACTGCGATCTATGGTGATATTGGTGATCCTGAAATCATTAATCATTTAGATCTTAAGAAAGTAAAAATGGTTATATCAACTGTGCCTGATTCAAAAGATAGTTTGCTTCTTATGAAGAAGACAAAAAGGGTTAATAAAAAATGTGTTGTTATATTAACAGCTAATCAAATTGAAGAAGCTTTGGAATTGTATTCAAAGGGTGCTGATTATGTTATTTTGCCTTTTATTTTAGGTGGAACACATCATCATGTTTCTGCTTTGATAAGAAATATGAATGGCGATCTTAA
>CAXGTL010000001.1:0-57113 GCA_964012725.1 Candidatus Woesearchaeota archaeon | reverse complement strand
AAGAAATCACCTAGAAATAGATTAAAAGCATTAAAAAGTCTGTTTAAATATAACACACTTTATCCTTTATATAAATCTGCTTTGATATTTTGTGAATTAAAAAATAAACTCATTAGATCTGGTAAAGAAATTCCTGATTTTGATTTATTAATTGCTTCTGTTGTAATGGAGAATAATTCTATTTTAATTACTATGGACAAACACTTTAGTAGAATTAAGGGATTAAAAACAATTGTTATTAAGTAATAACCTTTATATATACTAAACTCTTACCATACACATATAGGTGGTAGTTCTTATAATTGAGAAAAGTAAATGAGGGATTTCAAAATGAAAGTAATAAAAATATTAATGTTTTTGGTTGTTATTTCAATATTAACAAGCATCTTTATGTTAACTAGTTGCGAGTGTGGTGCTAAAAAAGAAATGGATAGTGCTGTTGATATAATGATTAATGAGGTTCCAAAAGCAGCTGGAATTGATAATTTTAAATCACTTGATGTGAAAATCACTGATAATAGATTTTATCCAAGTGTTATAGAAGTTGATCAAGGAGATAAAGTTGAATTAAAAATAACAAGTGATGATAATTCAGGATTTGAATTAAAAGAATTTGATTTAAACACAATAGTTCCTAAAGATATGCAAGTAAAGCTTTATTTTACTGCTGATAACAAAGGTGAATTCACTTTTACTTGTGGTAATTACTGCGTTGATATTACAGAAGACTTTGGTGATTTATGTGAAGGAGAAGATAATTGTCCTGAAGATAAAGAAGATGCAGATGTTTTAGGTACAAGGTTGTTAAAAGGCAAAGTTGTTGTTAATTAATTTTTTTTATTTCTTTTTATTGTTTTTTTTAATATATATTTTACTTTTTATTTTTTCTTCACATGTTTCTTAATATGTTTTTCAACACCTTTTTTATGTGGTATTGATATATGATATTTTGTTTTTTTCATATGTAAATGGATAATTCTCTTTTTTCTTTTATAATGCTTGATTTGGTGCCATGTATAGAACTTTGGTAAGTGTATCCCATGAATTAATAACCCTTTTTTACAAACATAATAATGGAACTTGTGGTAAAAGAATAATATGAAATAAATAATTGTTGTAAATAACAATATTAATGTTAAAAATACACCAAATTCTGAAAAATTATAACTTGTCCACATAATTAAAAATATACTATATAGAATTAATATAATTATAATAATATATGACAAAATTTTGTGCATATCTTTTAATTTAAAACTTACTTTTTTTTCAATTGTAAATTTTTGTTTTTTATGTGTATATTTACTTGTTCTTGCTAATTGTGAATTTGTGAACAAAAATATAGCTATAAATAAGATTATGAAGCTTAATGCAAAGAAAAGTCTTGCTGATCTTAGGTTATTATGTAAGTTAAATATAATCATTAATAAAAAACTCATTATAAAGCTTGATACTAGAGAATATATTACTTTTTCACTTAGCTTTTGTTTAATAAAACTTATTTTTAAGTGATTGAGTGCCTCTTTTTTCATGATAATGTGATTATATGTAATGTTGTATATAAATATTGTTGTTTATAATAAAAATAAAAGAAAAAAAAACTAATTACAATATCCAACTAATTCCTGTTCTTCATCAATCTCAAACTCAAATCCACCTGAACTGTAATTCATGTAAACAGGGAAACTGTATATTCCTGAGTCACACATATCTTTTTGTGTTGTGAATTCAAATTCTTCACCTGATGCTAATGTTTGGTTTACAAACCAATGTTTGTCATCAACTTTAATGTCTAATATTGTAACTTCAGAGTTTTTGTTGTTTATCAAAGTAAGATTTACTAAATTGTCTGTGTTAATTTCATATTTACTAAATCCAACAATACTATTGCTCCAGAATGCTTCTGATTGTTCTATATCTGGATTTTTATTATGTACTTTGAATTCAACATCCTTAGTTTTTCCATTGTTATTACCTGAATAAATTGTTAATGCTGCTTGATATTCTTCATCTCTAGGATCTAAACCAACATAGATTTTGAAACTTTTGTTTTGTCTTTTATCTAATGAAAATACATCTGTGTATATTGTTTTGTCAGTATCATCATCAATTTCTATAACCATTTTTGCATGGATATTATTAACATTGTAGTCTTTTGAGTTATATAACCAATATGTAAAATTTTCATTATCAATATTAATTATTCTTTCATTATATGTTTCAAGACTAATTAATGATGTAGATGCAAGTTCATCAGCACCCTTTACAATAGTTTTTGCTTCTGGACATGATGGACATGAAGAACAAGATGGACATTTATCATCATAATTACATTCTTCGTCTCTATCAAATTCTTCGCATACTTCGCATTTGACAGCTGGACAATCTAGGTCATTTATTACATCACCTGTGATTTCATTTGTGTCTAATTCTTCTAAATTTTGTTCTTTTTCTTCACAGCCCCAATCAACAAAAAAGATTAACCATGTAAGAATGATTAGAATTATTATATATGTTACCCATTTTTTTAGTTTCAATATTATCACCTCGAAATTTGTAATTTTGAGGTTTACAAATCTTTGATTTGTTTCACCTCAAGATTTTTTATGATTTTTACCTATATATATCTACATATAGTTTCTATATATAAACTTTATTTAACTGTAATATAGGGTTTAAAGGCCTATATATGGTGATTTTGAGGGTTTGAAATGCTATTTTTTCTTAGTTTTAAGGATTTGTAGTCACTTGTAGGTGATACAAAAATGGAAAGGTTTATATACTATTATTACCTACTATATAGTGATGACTTATATAGGTAATGAACAACTTAAAAACAGAATTACACAAGAAAATATTAGGGCTGCTAAGGCTGCTAAAGATGTTGATTTAGGCAGTTTAGAATCCATTCTTAGAACTTACAGTTCAGATCTTAGTTTAGAAGATATTGATGAAGTTGTTCTTGATACTTCATATATTGCAAAATTGCCTTATGATCCTAAAACTGGTAAATATAATTTTACTACTTTCATAACTAAAACTGGTAAAAGAATACCTATTACTTTGGTTAATAAAGTTGCAGAAGAAGTTCAAAATCCAAAGATTAATTATGATGAAAGAGGAAGAAAGGTTCCAATTATACCTAAAAAATTAAGAAATTTTATTTTTGGTTTATGTAGAACAATACATTATGTTCCAACTAAAGATCAAATTAATTTAATTAGAAAATTAAGCTCTAAATATTGTAAAAAGCATAAGAACCGTGGAAAAGAAATTGAAAGTACAGATATTCAAGCTGTTGCTTATAGTTTAAAAAGGGTTGTTTGTGATAAAGCAAAAGTTGTAATCTTATCTTTAGATAACCATATAAATGCAACAGTAGAAAGTTTTTCTAAGAAATATCCTATTTATGTACCATTATCATCTTATTTACTCTAAAGGAACTCCTGACCAAATTCTCCATTCATCGCTTGGGTAGATAGTATTAGTAACAAAGTAAGGAGGATTGATATAACCAGCATGTGATTGTTGTATTTGATCAAAACCTCTTTGATATGGTGCGTCTATTGCATAAATTGGAGAACCTAAGCCTTTTAATGAATCTGGCCACATTGTCATGAAATTTGTAGATCCTGGTTCAACAATTACATCTTTTATTCCTTCTTTTTCTAGTTCTTTTACAAGCTCTTTAATTGGAGCTGTTCCTTGCCCAACTGCTAAATGTTCATCATGATAACCTAAATTGTCTGTTATATGGATATGTTTAACAAAGCCACCTTTGATTAAGTCTTTTGCTTGGTCAATTAACCATTTGTTAAAGTCTTTGTCAGTTCCTTCATAATATTTTTTCCAGATATTTGCATGACCAATATCAAATGTTCCTGCAATGTGTTTTTTTGCTAGTTTTTTTGCTTCTTGTCTATTCATCTTTTTTTGTTCTACTAATCTGTTTTCCATTTCTTCTCTTGATTTAATTATTATTTGTTTTAATTCTTGTGGATGAGAACCAAATGTATTTTGGAATATATTTTCTGGTGAAACATAGATTGGATCAATCTTTTCATGTCCTTGTTGTTTTAGTTGTTTGTTTGTTGCTCTTGTTTTATCCATTGCAAACATTCCTGCTTGTGCTAATGTTATTGCACTTTTCTTCATACCATATTCTTCTATGTTTTCAGTGTGCATGATTTGATCTTGGATACGTCTTGCTTGAAGTCTTCCACCTGATGAAGTTTCTCTTCCGTAGGCTATTCTTCTTTCATTGTCTGCTAAACGGTCACTCATAAATCCTTCAGGGCCTTCAGGGTCATGATCCATTTGTTGTGCTAACTGTTGTACCATTTTTTTATCTTCTGGAGTTGTTACTGGTCTTCCTCTAATTCTTGCAGCTGTTTCAAATAATAATTGACCATATTTATTTTGATCTTTCATAGCTTCTTCTTTCTTGGAAGTAAAATTATTAAATGTGTCTTTAAGACGTTCTCTATCTCGCATACCATCATTATAATGCTGTTCAAATTCTCTTGCAGAACCTAGTGCTTGATGCATTTGTGTTTGCTGCTGCATTTTAAAGAATTCAAGTGCAGCTTTTTCAGTGTTTGGTGTACCATCTGTATTTTGAAATTCTTTTCTTTTTTTAAATTCACTAAATCTAATTAATTCTGTTTGAATATTTCCTTGAGGATCAGTTTCATAAACAGGAACTCTGTCTTCTCTGAATAATGCATTAGCTTTTTCATATTGTTTAGATGTTTCTCCAAATTTATTCTTAATTTCATCCTTATATGTTTTAATCATTTCGAATTTCATTGCATCCATTTTGTTTGTGTCTTTATCAGGTGCTTGTAACCAGACTTTTTCACCATTAGCTACTTGTTGCTTAGGAATCCATGCAACTTGATCTTCTCTAACTCCATCTATGATCTTTCCTGTATGATTATCAACTAAGAAATGAACTGCTTCTTGTTCTTCTTTTTCATATTCTTTGAATTTAGCACCATCTTTTCTAACACCTTCTTTTCCATAATATCCTGCAATGCTTCTAGGAAATTCACCTGTATGAACAACAACTGCTCCTCCTGTTGATGCGTCAGCTGCAAAATCTATTGCTCTTTTGATTTCATCTAATGATTCTTGTCTTGAACTTTCTGCAAAACCTTGTTGAGTAAACCCTGCTAAACCAGCAATTGCAATACTTGCGTGAGTAGAAACTTTTAATTCATTAATTCTTGCTAAGTCTCTTATTGCTTGTCTTTCTTCTTTACCAAAACTTTCAGGTGTAAGTGCTTGTTGAGAACTTTTTCCTTTACCAGGGAAACCTAGTTCAATTCTACTTAAACCGTGTCTGATTCTTGCTTTTACATCTTCTGTACCAGCATGAAGCATTAATGTAGAACTACCAACATCTTGAGATGTTAAACGATTAGGATCTCCTTTTTGGATAGGTTTTTCTATTGGTTCAATCATTTCAGGAGTATGTTGTTCTGGTGTCCAGATTTCACCATATTCTCTGTCCAAAGGATGGTAATAACCATCATTGAATATCATAGTATATATTTTAGATAAAGGTGTTTATAAATGTTATTGTGTAAATGGTCTCAGTTTTAGTCACATCACACCATAATATGTTCACTCAGCTACAAGCTTCGTTCTCATCTAATTCATTCATGAACTTGTACCAAATTCACGAATTTCATTATAATCCTCAAGCACAATCTTATCCAATTCATCAAGATTACTTACTCTCCAGAACCTTCCTTCACTGATCTCAACTATCTTTCTACTTAACTCTTCACCTTTGGTATCAAGATTGATTCCTATTAGTGAAACTGTTATTCCATTTTCTTTTGCTAATGAAATCGCTGATAAAGTTTCATTTTCAGGATCAGCACCATATGTTGCTAATGCGTCACTTAGTATGATAAGATGTTTTGTTATTCTTTCTGAAGGAAATAATTCAATTGCTTTGCTTATTGTAGATGCAAAATCTGTTTCACCAGATGCTTTTATTGGAGTAATTTCTTTTAATAGAAGTCCAAAATCTTGTGTTGGTTCAACTAATGACACAACTTTATTTTTAAAAACAATCATTCCAATTTTATCTTTTTTATTGATTGCTTTAAATGCAAGTGCAATTCCTGCTTTTTTTGATGCTTCCAATTTTTTGCCTTTCATTGAACCAGATGCATCCATTGCATAAATAATTACAGTTTTTCCTTTGGAATGTCTTTCATGCGCTCTTAAATCATCTATTTCTAGTTTAGAATGTCCTCTTCTGATTGCAACTTTTACTGATTTTTTAACAGCAATATCGTGATACCTGTCACCTTTTTTGAATATTTTTGTATCTTTTGGAAGACCATAGTGTGATGTTTTCTTATGTTCATATTCACCAAGTATTCCCTTGGGTACAATATTGTCAAGTTCTTCTGTGTATAGAATTAAAGATGCAAGGTAAAAACCTTTGTCTGTGATTGCAAATTGTTTATCAATTAAATCTTTTTCTTTTAATTTTTTTATTGCTTCTCCAATATTTTTCTTGATTTCTTTCTGAAACTCAGGAATTTTTACATTTCTTTTAACATAATCAGCATCATAGCCTGTTAAATATCTTATAATGGATTTTCCATAAATATTTTCTGCATTTCTATAATCTTTTACAAGGTTTTCAAACATCATGTCAGGTGTGAACGATCCCATGCCTTGGTTAATTGCATCTTTTATTACTTTTCCTTCTTCAATTGTTTCTTCATCACTTTCTAAAACAGAATGCATTAGTTTATCTTCATCTTTTTGTGATTCTAACTGTCCTGATAATTCTTCAGCTTCTTCTTTTTTTTCAATCTTTACATCTAAATTAGGGGACGTCTCCTTCAGCAGATGTTTGAATTTGTTTTCCTACATTTGTTTTAAGAAATTCTTTGAATTCTTTTTCTAAGAATTGTTCAGGACTCATAAGATATTTAACACTTGGTTTAAGTTTAATCCTGTGTGCTAATACACTTATTAAAACATCTTTAAGATCTTGCATAGTTGCATGATTTTTATTATTTAGTAATGCATTTGCTTGGGATCTTTCATATAAACCTTGTAATGCTCTAACACTTGGCTTTTTTTCTAATTTATCAGATTGTCTTAACAATCTTACAAAATATGCCATGAAATGAAGAAGTGTGTCAGTTACTTTAACTAACTTTGTGCATGTTTTTTTAATTATTTCTTTTTCTATTTCTATTGATTCTGGGAATGACATGTAAATTACATCAAACCTGTCAAGTAATACATCACTTAATCTTTCTGTTGAACTGTCTTCTGGGTTCATGGTTGCAATGAATAAGAAATTAGCTGGTATATCAACATCATAACTTCCAATTGTTGCTTTTCTTTCTTGCAAAACTTGTAAAAGTGCATTTTGTAATTTTTCTGGACATCTGTTAATTTCATCAAAAAATAAAACTCCATTATTTGCTTTGAATATTTTGCCTGGTGTAAATGCTTCAATAGATAAAGGTCCGTATTTCATTGCTTTGATTGGATCAATATCACCTAAAAGGTCTTCAACTGTTAAGTCTGGTGAACCTTGGATCCTGATAAATCGTTTTTCTCCAGAAATCTTTGTCTTTTTTTTATGTTTCTTTGATTTACATTCTGGACATATTGGGTTTTTGATTTCACAATGAAATCCGCATCCTTCAACTGCTTCAATCTGTGGCAGAATCTTAGCAATGCTTTTTGCTAATGTTGTTTTACCTATTCCAGGTGTTCCAACTACTATAATGTTTCTGTTGGATAATAAAGCTGATCTTATCTGTAGCTTTACATTGCCTTGTCCTAGAATGTCTTGGAAGATGTCTTGTTTTGATAATAGTGTTTTGTTTAGAGTTTGTATCATTGTGCTATATTTTATGATATTTTTGATATATAAATGTTTTTTTCCTTATTTCGATATATTTATATAGTGGTAGAATATAGATGTTAGGGCTTATGTTTTGATGAAAATCGAGAATAATTCAGTACCAGTCAATGTAACAATTGTAACAATAATTCCAGCTATTAGCACACCAAGTACAGAAGCAATCAAATAATCTTTGAACTTATATCCTAATAAATATGCACCTAAACATCCTGAGTATACACCTGAGCCTGGCAATGGTATGCCTATGAATATAGCTAAGCCAAGTGTTCCATACTTTTCTACATATGGATGTACTCTTTTTTGTGTTCTTACTACTATTTTTTTGTATATTGTTTCAATCCACTTAATCTTTAGAAAGAAATGCATTACATGTTCTACAAAGAACCAAATTAAGGGAGTTATTAATATGTTTGATATTATGCAGATTATAAAAACTAGTAACCAATTTATTTGCAGAGCTAATATTCCATATGGAATAGATGCTCTGAGTTCTAGAAAAGGTAGTGCTGTTATTAAGTATAAGTATGCTAGGTTTACAATTGTTTTGTACATGGTTATAGGGTTAGTATGTCCTATTTAAAGAATTTCGTGTTTAGAATATATATTTTAGAATATATTGAGTTTCTTCTGAATCTTCATCTCATTCAACATAATGCTTTTGTTTAATATTTGATTGATGTCTATGTTAAATTTCTTTTTTATGAAAAGTTGTGCATACTTTAACATAAGTTCTTTGGATGCAAACTTTAATGGTCTTGATTTTAATGATTGTCTTGCTGCTTCCCTTGTAACCCACACACCTAAGGGAACTGCATATTCTCCTGTTATGAATCTTAGAACTAAACAAGAAGCTTGCTTTTTTTCTTTTTTTACTAGATGTTCTTGCACAGCCATACGTACAGAATAATAACCACCAACACAATTTGAAGCATAATTCTTCCTGCCTAAATAACCTTCGTTATCAGTTGAGAATTGTAATTGGTTTGTTGGGTTCCAGCTTGCCTTTGGTAAATACATTTCAAATAATTCATATGACCATATTTCTGGAAACATTAAGATGAGGTAATAATTTCCTAAGTAATCTCCAAAGTAAACACTATAATCAACCCTAGAACTTAATTTGTGTATTTCTTTGAGATACATTTTACCAATATGGTCGTCTGTTGCTGTAATGCTCCACCTAGTTGGAACTAGTTTTCTTTGTGTTTTAACACCGAGATTGCCTGCGCTTAGTAATTTGGATAAAAAGTTTTCATCAAAATTCTTTTTATAGAGAAGTTCTAGTGCTTGTGTTGCTTTTAAACTTGTATCAGAAACTACTTTGTCAACTTTTGTATGTATTTTGGGGTTTGATGTGATCTGTGCTTTTTTTAATGCTGATGTTGGACCCATTGGCGCAACTTCTGGATCATTTTTCTTGGTGAAATATGGTTTATCTTTAAGATTTATCTCAACATCAACTGGTTTTGATGCCATTGATATCTCTTGTGTCATGTCTAAGAACTTTTCTTTTTTATATTTAACCTGCATCTTAAACCTGGAGTTAACTAAAGAACTTCTTATATTAATCAATGTGTTTATGTCATAGTTTTCTGAACCCCATGTTCTTGGTGCATCATAATCATCTGAGTTTGTGATGTTAGGCGGAGTTAATATGCCTACATTAATGTTTGGATAGCCGAATCTTCCTACAAATACTGCTGGCGATGCACCGAAGTAATTAGTTTTACCAAGATTCCCTTTATTGCTATTATCTTTAGAATCAAACAACTGCTTTGTCTTAAACATAGCATTAGACTTTGCCAATATCGGACAGAAATCTCTACCACAATTAGCTCTCGGATTATTACCTTTACATTTAATGCAATTGATGTTCATGTATGTGGGAATATAGAGTTGTATAAAAAGATGTTTATACATTGAGTGATGATAAATTGGAAGATTTCCGATTATTTCTAGATAAGTTTATATATATTATATTATTTATTATTTAATGATGGCAAAGAAAAGAAGTAAATCATTTAATATTGTTCTTATGTTAATAGTAATTATATTGGTTATCGGTATTTGTGTTTTATTATACAATATTATTCCTAGATGTGGTAATAATAAATGTGATGGTAATGAAAATAAATGTACTTGTTCACAAGATTGTGGTTCTTGTTCAGGCAAAGTAGGAAGTTGTGGCGAAAATATGTGCGAGAAAAATGAATGTATAGTAAAGATAAAAAATAATTGCTGTGGTAATGACAAATGCGAATATGCTGAATCATATGAAGAAGATTATAACTCTTGTCCAAATGATTGTCCTGAGCCCATGCTATTTGAAGGTATTGGTCATATTGGACATGGAAGATTGCTGAAAGAAAATGTGATTGAATTCAGACGTTCTGATCTAAATCATGATGGTGGATTTTATGCGGCTAATGTAAATGTGCCTATTCAATTTCAAACTAAAGTAAGAGGTATTGACATGAACCTTAGATGTGTTAATGAAGATACCAGATCATTATTATTTAACTCTATGGAAGATAAAAATGAAAAATATAAATTTTATTCGCCAGAACATTTAGATTATTCTGTTGGAGGATATGCAGAAATTCAAGCTTCAGAAAATATTGTGCTAAATACAGGTTTTAGAACTGGAACAAAAATAATTGAAGCAGGCAAAGATGATGAAGCAGAGTTTCTTATACAATTTGATTTCGCAGGTGTAAATTTTCCTATAAACATGGAATGTAATTTAGGTATTATTTCTGAAAAACCTGCACAATCAATACATATTCCTATGGAAGTTAGGTATAGAGAATAAAAACCTTTATATACATCCGAATTCTCAACAACTATATCACATAACAAGGGGGATGATAAGATGATTAGCACATATACATTTATTATAATAATAGTTCTGTATGTATTAATAGGTTTAAAGGTAGTTACAGAATATGAAAGAGGTGTAAAGTTTACACTAGGTAAGTATAAGAAGATAATGAAGCCAGGGTTAAGAATAGTATTTCCAATATTCCAGTCATGGCAAAGAGTTGATATGAGAGTAAAAGTAATAGATGTACCTGAGCAAGATGCAATTACAAAAGACAATGTTAGTCTTAATGTGAATGCTGTTATATATTATAAAGTAGATGATGCAAAGACAGCTATTATAGAAGTTGAACATTTTAATTATGCAGTTTCTCAGTTAGCACAAACTACTATGAGAGATGTTGTTGGTGAAGTAACATTGGATGAATTATTAGCAAACAGAGATGATATTTCAAACAGAATTCAAAAAATAGTTGATAAAGCAAGCGATCCATGGGGAATCAAAGTTCAAAGTGTTGATCTGAAACATATTGAACTGCCAGGTGAAATGAAAAGGACAATTGCAAAAGAAGCTGAAGCTGAAAGAGAAAAAAGAGCTGTTATCATTAAAGCTCAAGGTGAAGTAACAGCTGCAACAAATATGGCAAAAGCTGCTAAGATGTTGTCAGCATCAACAGGAGCTTTACACCTTAGAACATTGCAATCAATGAACGATATTAGTTCTGATAAAAGCAATACTATTGTCTTTGCAATGCCTTTGGAAATATTGAAAGCTTTTGAAGGTTTCAAAAAGAAAAGATAAACTTTTCTTTTTGAGTACCCAGAATCATAGATTGCTGGGTTTAAGAAAAAGAAATAGTTTTTTTTTATTTTTTTCTTAATTTATTTTTTATGTTGGGGTTTGGAAATCTGATTTATTATTTTATTTGAATACTATTTCTTAACATATAGTTTTATAAATTCTAGACATATAATACTTAACATGAAACCAAAACTCTACTTAGCACCAATGGCTGGTGTTAATAATATTGCATTTAGATTATTATGTAAAAAGTATGGTTGTGATATACTTTCTACTGAAATGATAAGTGCACATGCATTATCTAGAAATAATAAAGCTACTATTGGTATGATTAAGACTATTTCAAAAGAAAAACCGATATCTGTGCAATTGTTTGGTCTCAATGTTAAGTATATTGTTAAAAGTGTTAAGTTAGTAGAAGATAATTTTGATTACATAGATTTTAATTTAGGATGTCCTGCACCAAAAGTTTTTAACCAAGGAATGGGTGCTGCATTATTAAAAAGACCAGCTAAGATCAAGGAAATAATTGAAAAATTAGTAAAAAATACAAATGTTCCAGTAACTGCAAAAATTAGAGCAGGGATTAGTGAAAAAAAATTAGTTCATACAAAGATTGCAAAAATAATAGAAAAAGCAGGTGCATCTGCAATTGCAATCCATGCAAGAACTTCTAAACAAGGTTATTCTGGGACAGCAAACTGGGACTGGATAAAAGAAGTAAAGGAATCTGTAAATATTCCTGTAGTTGGAAACGGAGATGTTTTTTTACCTGAGGATGCAATAAAAATGTTAGAACATACTGGTTGTGATCATATCATGGTTGGTAGGGCTGCAATTGGTAATCCTTTTATTTTTAAACAAATAAAAGATAAATTATCTAATAAAAAAATAAAACAATTGACATTAAAAGACAGGAAAAAAATGTTTGTGGATTGGTACAAACTTTACACAAAACATTCTGAACCTAAATTACCTGTATTAAGAAACAATGCACAATGGTTTACAAAATCTATTGAGAATTCTAAAAAAATTAGACACAAAATAAGTTTCGCTAAAAATCAGGACGAAATTATAAATATTATAAAAGAAATATAAAAAATAAAAAAAATAAAGAAATTTACCTTTTTCTTTTTTTCTTTTTCTTAGCAGGTTTTCTTTTTGCTTTTTTTACTGCTGCCTTTGGTGGCGGCATACACATAGGGTGCATCATTGCTTTTAAAAACAATACTAATGCTGCAAGTATTATAACCCATTTAACCCATGCTCCAGAATCCCATAAAAATGCTAAAACAATTATTAGCAATGATAAAATTGCTCCGTGCCAATGTCTCATTTTTTAATTCACCTCTTTTTCTTTGAAAAAGAGACCAGCAAATTTATAATTTGCGCTGCCTCTTTTTGTTAAATATAATATTATATTTTATGTTGTTTGTGTTTATAAATGTTATGTTTTTTAAAGCTTCATCCAAAAATCCTATTCCGCTTTCTCGCTTCGCTCAAAAGCTACATCTGGCCATGCCATCAATAACTACATTATTGCTGTCATTGATGGCACAGACGGATATTTTGAATAAAGCTTTTTTAGTGTTGAAATAAGTAAATTTATATATTGGTTTATATAAATAATATAATATGAAAATACTTACGTTTGTAGACAATAAAAATGAAACATTTTTAAGCCTACAAAGGCCAGGTGATCATAAATGAAAATATTGACCTTTGTAGATATGCATGGAAGCTTAAAAGATTTGAAGAAATTAGAAAAGAAAGCAAAGAAAGTAGATTTAATTATATGTGCTGGAGATATAAGCATGTTCTCTGATAAATTGTTTTATTTTATGCAACAAATAGATTCATTTGGTAAACCTGTAATGATTGTACATGGTAATCATGAATCTAGTGAAGAAATGAAAGGTTTAGCAAAGATGTTGAACAATACTAGGTTTATACATAATACAGTGTTTCAAGTAAGCAAAGATTGTGTTATTTTTGGATGGGGTGGTGGAGGTTTTGCTTTGCGTGATAGGAAGTTTGAAAAATCTGCTAAAAATAAATTTAAAAAATATTGTAATAAAAAGTATAAAACTATATTATTGACACATGCACCTCCGTATGGAACAAAGCTTGATATTGTTTATTATGAACATGTAGGAAGTAAGTCAATATTTGAGTTTATTTATAAAAATAAACCTACATATGTGGTTTGTGGACACATACATGATTGTGGTAAAAGAAGGGATGTTATTAATGGTGTTCCTGTGTTGAATACTGGCGGAGATGGAGTTATTATTGAGGTTTAGAACTTCATAACCCTATCATCACTATCTTCTTTTGCTAACAAAGTCACCCTACTGTTTTCTTTTTGGTCAATGATCTTGTAACCTGGACATAATTCTGTTAATTTGTTTGAGAATTCAATTATTTCATTATGCCTTGGCATGTTTTCTATGTCAAGTCGTTGTCTTGAATAACCAACCCAGACATAACCTTTGCATTCAACATACATTGGTTGATATTTATTGATTAGTTCTGCATAACCTTCTGGTTTGATCATGTTTACATCTTTTGCTAGTGTTAGTCTGAATACATTTCTTTTGAACTTTGGTACTAGTTCAAGTGTTTGTAAGATTTTTTCCCAGTTTTCTTTTTCTGATGGGTTACATACTTTGTTATAAGTTTCTTTATCAGGCGCTGGAAGAGTTACATAGAGTTGTGTTGGTTCTGTGCTTTGGTTTTGTTCTTTGTCTCCTTCTAACAACTTTTGTACCACCTCTGGGTTAGTTCCATTTGTAACTAAGAATGATGTCATGCCTTGTTTATGTATTTCTTGTATTAGTTCAGGTAATTGTGGATATAAAGTTGGTTCTCCTGAAAGTGATAATGCAAAGTGTAAAGGTTTTTGTGCTTCTTGATAATTATTTTCATCTCTTTTTTCTGTTCCACCAAAGCCTTGTATATATTTAATGTGAGCTTTTACACAACCATCAACTATTTCTTTTGGTGTGTCTATTTTACCTTTCCATTTTGGTAATGTCCAAGCAATATCTCTCCAGCACCACATACATCTTTGGTTGCAGAAAGGTAATGCTGGTGTCATTTGAACACATTTGTGTGTATTTATTCCATAGAATGTGTTTTTATAGCAAACATCTTCGCCTCTAATACATTTCTTTGTCCAAAGACAAACTTTGATTGCTGAATGATTGCCAACTATTCTATAGCCTTGCTTTTCTAAGTCTTTGATTCGTTCTTTAGTTAACATATGTTGGAGAACTGGTTTGGTGTTTATAAATGTTGATGTGAATTTATTATAATATTATCTAAATATTTATTCTGGAAATATCTTACTCCATTCTTGTTTTTTCCTATTTTTCCAATCAGAATTATGGTATGTATAACTTATTATTAAAGGAAGAACACTTGTTGCTTCAGCAAAAACCATTTGTTCGTAAACAGTGCTGACTTTTCCCCAAGAAGAAGCTTCTTTTAATGTTGAACTTGAACATGCACCATCCCTTACATCTGCAACAGTAATTTGAATAGCATACTTATGCATTGAAACTTTTTTACCTAACATTTCAGCACATATTACAGTATCTTGTGCAAAGTTTTTAGGAACTCCTCCACCGATGATAAATAATCCTGAAGAATTAGATTGCATTTTTATTTCTGTTAATTCTCTAAAATCTTTTACAGAGTCTATAGATATATGTTTATCTTTGTTTTCAACTTGATGTTTGACTAATCCTAAACCTGCGCTTGAATCTGAAAAAGCAGGACAAAAGATAGGTACATTATTTTCAAATGCTGTTTGTACTAATGAATCTTTTTTCTTTGAATTTTTTAAAAGATATTTTCCCATTTCTTTGATAAACTCTCTTGATGAATAAGGTTTTGGTTCTAAACTGTCTGCAATTTTTTTAATAACTATATCACATTCTTGTAATTCCTCCTCGTCAATAAAGGTATCATAAATTCTATCAACATAAATTTCTCTTAATTTGGAATCATCGATAAATTGTGTTCCTTTATAATGTTTAAATCCTAAAGCTTCAAAAAAGTCCATGTCTACAATAGATGCACCTGTTGCTACAATTACATCTATCATATTATTCTTAACCATATCTACATATATTTGCATGCACCCTGCAGCGCTAGTACTTCCTGCTAATGCAAGGATTACTGTGCAATCTTTGTCTTCAATCATTTTCTTTAGAAGTTCTGCAGCTCTTGCAGTGTCTCGACTTGAAAAAGACATATCTTTCATGCTGTTTATAATTTTAGTTGAATCAAAGGATTTTATATCAATATGTTTAATTGGTTCTTTTAATAGTTCTTTTTTATTTATTTTAATCACCTTTTGTAAATTTATAACTTAATAATTTGTATATTAATTTTGAAGCCAAAAAATCAGGACTTTTATTATTTTTGTTTGGACATAATTCAACAACATCAAAACCTATTACATTTTTCTCTTTGATTACTTTTTTTAATAATGATAATGTTTCATACCATAAAAGTCCTCCTGGTTCAGGAGTTCCTGTTGATGGCATTATTGATGGATCAAAAACATCCAAATCAAGAGTAATATATATATTTTTTGATAATTTAGATACAACTTTGTTAATCCAATCTTTATCTTTTTGAATATCCTTAGCAAAAAACATATTGTTTTTATCTAATCTTTCTTTTTCTGATACATCCATACTTCTAATTCCAACTTGTATTACTGAACACAATTCTTTTGCACGTGCCATTACACAAGCATGATTATATTTTGATTCTTCATATTCATTTCTTAAGTCTGCATGAGCATCTAATTGTAAAATACAAACATCTTTATATTTTTTTATATGTTCTTTTATTGGACCAAGACTAATAGAATGTTCTCCTCCAATTGTTACTACAAATTTATCTTTTTTTATATGTTCTTTAACTTTAGAACTAACTGCATCAATCATTTTTTCTGTAGAAGAGTTTTCAGTAATAGGTTTTTCAGTAAATATTCCTTTTTTATAAACTTCAAAATCAGTTTCAATATCATAAAGTTCCATATTTGCTGATGCTTCTAATATTGCTTCTGGTCCTTTATTAGCTCCTTTAATCCAAGTACTAGTTTTATCATATGGTACAGGGATTATAACTATTGGTGAATCTTCTAAGTTTGAATATTTTGGTGGTAAATCACCATAATTAGTAGATTGTTCCATTTTTAGAATCCCCCATTTCTTCTAATTAGTTTCTTTAATAACTGTTTGTTTCTTTCTAAACTGCAATCCTCTTTTAACAATATTAACATCTGCAGTTTTTGCTTCGAATTCTTCTAAAATATAATTTTTTGCTTTTTCCACATCAAATGCTCTACAAGAAAACACATCAAAAAATACATGATCATCATCTGGGAATGTGTGTATGCTAACATGGCTTGTTGTAATCATAACAAAGCCTGAAATACCAGGAGTTTCTGACCATTCATCTTTCCAAGGCACAACAACTGGCAAAGACATTTTTCGCATATTAATTTTTGATGGAAATTGATTTAGAAAATTGTATATAAAATTCATATCAGTTATCTTTTTTCTATTGCAACCCTTTGCATCTATTGTTAAATGCGGTCCAAATGAATTATCTTCAGTCATTTTTTTTATTTTTTTAGTTAATAGTCTTCTTTTGTTATTATTATATATAAAACTTTTTGTTTTTTTGTTATCTTATCACTGTTTTAACAAACTTCTCACACTCTTTCCTAATATCTTCCAATTCTTCATCAGAGTATGTTGGTTGGTTATTGAAGTTTTTGTTTAGAAGTTCTGTTTGTTTTGTGAATTGTTGTAGTATTAGTTTGGTATTATTTGTTTTTTCTCCACTTGATAATGACTTTGCAATGTCAACAACATCTTGTTTAGATAATAAACTTGGGACAATAGTTGTTCTGAACTCATGGTCTATGTTCGAGTTTTTGATCAAAGCAATGCTTTTAATTATTTTATTAATATCAATATCCACATTTACAATATCTTTATACTTTGAGAAAGGAGCTTTTACATCCATTGCAATGTAATCGACTAAGTTTTTGTCTATTAGCTCTTTGAGAAGTTCTGGGTTTGATCCATTTGTGTCAAGCTTTACTAAGTAACCTAATTGTTTTATTTTTTGTATTAATTCAATTAATTCTTTGTAAAGTGTTGGTTCACCACCAGTAATTGTAACTGCATCAACTAAATGTTTTCTTTTTTCTAAGTGGTTAAGTATTTGTTGTTGTGGAATTGTTGATAATTTGTGATTATTGTTATTTTGTTTATTATTGGTGTCATGTACATACTTTAGAACTAATTCTTTATTATGACAATAACCACACCTAAAGTTACAACCATAAATAAATATAACAGAACATATCTTTCCAGGATAATCAATTAGACTCGTAGGCTGGAAGCCTTTGATTTCCATTTTGCACCTTTATTTCTTTAATTGGATGTGATAATGATTGTTCTTCATCAAACACTTTTCTGTCAAAGAACTCTGCTCTTTTTCCAGTGTTCCATTGTTGAACAGGACGAAGATAACCAACTACTCTACTATAAACTTCACATCTTGTTCTTTTGTTTAAATTTTCTTCAATATTCTCAATTAAAGAATCACATTTTGGACAAAATCTTTTTTCACCATTAAGATAACCATGTTTAGGACATATACTAAATGTAGGTGTTAAAGTAAAGTATGGTAATTTAAAATTATTTGCAATTTTTTTTACTAACATTTTTGTAGTTTCAGGTGAAGATATTCTTTCTCCTATAAATCCATGAAGAACTGTACCACCTGTGTACTTACACTGGATTTCATCTTGTAATTCTAATGCTTCAAATATATCATTTGTATAATTAATTGGAAGTTGTGTTGAATTAGTATAATATGGTGCTGCACCTTTATCTCTATAATCATCTTCATTACCAACTATTATTCTTGGAAAAACATTTTTATCTTTTTTAGAAAATCTATAACTTGCACCTTCTGCAGGAGATGCTTCTAAATTATACAGATTACCTGTTTCTTGTTGATATTCTGATAGTTTTTTTCTTATAAAATTAAGAACTTTTATTGTAAACACCCTTCCTGATTCAGATGCAATGTTACATCCTAAAAAGTTTAATAAAGATTCATTCATTCCTAATATTCCAATAGTTGAAAAGTGATTTACCCAGTACTTTTTATCTTTTTGATATATATGTCTTAAGAAAAATCTTGAATAGGGGTATAAACCTGCTTCTGTAAATCTTTCTAATGATTTTCTTTTCATTTCTAAACTTTTTTTAGCTAAATCCAGATATTTTTCTAATCTTTCAAAATAATCTTGTTCATTTTTTGATAAATATCCTATTCTAACAAGATTGACAGTTACAACTCCTAAACTTCCTGTTAAAGGGTTTGATCCAAACAAACCACCACCTCTTTTTTCTAATTCTTTATTATCTAAACGTAAACGACAACACATGCTTCTTACATCATCAGGTTTCATATCTGAATTAATAAAATTAGAAAAATAAGGTATGCCATATTTTGCAGTCATTTCCCAAATTATATTATGATCTTCATTATCCCAATCAAAATCTTTTGTAATGTTATATGTTGGGATTGGAAATGTGAATACTCTCCCTTTTGCATCTCCTTCCATCATTACTTCTGCAAATGCTTTATTTATTAAATCCATTTCTTTTTGAAAACTTCCATATGTTTCTGTCATTAATTTTCCACCAATAATTATTGGTTCGTTTTTAATAAAATCAGGAACTTTAAGGTCCATTGTTATATTTGTAAATGGAGTTTGAAAACCTGTTCTTGTTGGAACATTCATATTAAATAAAAATTCTTGCATTGCTTGTTTTATTTCTTTATAACTAAGATTCCCAGATTTAATAAAAGGGGCTAAGTATGTATCAAAGTTTGATAATGCTTGAGCACCTGCAGATTCTCCTTGAAGAGTATAAAAGAAATTTACTATTTGACCAAGTGCTGTTTTTAGATGTTTTGGTGGTTTGGATTCTGTTTTTCCACTAACTCCACCAAAACCAGACATTAATATATCTTTTATATCCCAACCAACACAATAAGGGCCAAGAACACCTAAATCATGTATATGTATATCTCCATTTTGATGAGCACTACTAATCTCTTCTGGATATAATTTATCTAACCAATACTTTGCAACTAATGTTGATGTTATATGATTATTCAACCCTTGCAATGAGTATGCCATATTAGAGTTTTCTTTAACACGCCAATCTGCTTGGCTAACATAATTATCAATGATTGCTACTGCTTCTGCAACTGATTCTTTTACATTTCTAATTTCTTTATGCTTAAACCTGTAAAGAATGAAAGCTTTTGATGTGTCAACATAACCATGTTTAATAAGAATCCTTTCCACTATATCAGATACTTGTTCAACAGTTGGAATAGTTATATCACCAAATTGTTGGTTTAATACATCAACAACTTTGTTAGATAAATCTTCTGAAATTTCACTATTATCTCCACCAACTGATTTTGCAGCTTTAAATATTGCTTCTTTAATCTTATCATGATTAAATAAAACTATAGATCCATCTCTTTTTCTTACTTGACTAACTCCTTTTTCACCCATCTTTTTTAACTCCTTATTATTTATATATTAATAAAAAACCACAAAATCCAGTCACAGTTCATCAGGATTACTTAACCAATCACTAACATCAAGTTCACACACTCCTTTGTCATCACCATTATAAATTACTTTTTCAATACCAGCATTAATAATTGCCCTTTTGCACATTCTACATGGATTAGGTGATTTTTTTTCTTGATTTCGTTTTCTTCCTGCCAGATACAATACTCCTCCTAAAACAGAAACACCTGCTCTTGCAGCATTTATAATGGCATTCATCTCAGCATGAACACTTTTACACAATTCATACCTTTCACCGCTTGGTATTTTTTGTAAAATTCTTGGACAATCTTCTAAATCATAACAATTAGGAGCTCCTCTTGGAGCACCACAATAACCTGTTGAAACTATTTGATCATTTTTTACAATTATAGCTCCATAGCAAGTTTTTTTACAAGTGCCTCGCTTTGAAACTTCATAAGCTAAGGATAAGTAATATTCGTCTTTTTTTAATCTCATAACAAAATTAAGAAATCATAACTTATTTATATAGTTTGTTGAGTACTGTGTGATTATAATAAAATATTAAATAAGATTTCTGTTTCCCAAATCCAATATGAAAGTAAAAATACAAAAAATCTCAGATATTGACACACCTAGTTATGCAAAACAAGGCGATGCTGCCCTTGATTTAAGAGCTGCAGAATCTATTTTACTCAAAGCAGGTGATAAATATCTTGTAAAAACCGGAATAAAAATGGCTATTCCACCTGGTTATGTTGGTTTAATCTGGGACAGAAGCGGTCTAGCAGTAAAAAACGAGATACATGCACTAGCAGGAGTTGTTGATTCTGGTTATCGTGGAGAAGTATGTGTAGTCTTAAAGAATCTTGGTAAAGAAGATTTCCAGATTGAGAAGAATATGAGAATTGCTCAGATGATAATTCAACCACACATAACAGCAACACTTGAAGAAGTAAATAATTTAGAACAAAGTGAAAGAGGTCAAGGTGGTTTTGGTAGCACTGGTTTAAAATAAGAAAATGGAAAGAAAAGAGGCAGTATTAGAAATTAAGATTCAAGGTAGTCTGAGAGACATGGCTGAAGATATTAGAGGTTGTAGACAACATCCTAGTTTTCCATCATCAAAAGATGAAATATTTAGAAAACCTGACAAAACAACACTCAAATATAGTATTGCAAAAGGCCATTTAGCTGCTATGGAGTTTGTAACTTTGTATTGCAGATCATATATTCCCAGATTATGGACATTAATGCTTGCTTGTTCTAGTCATATTTCAATGCTTCAAGAATCAACAAGATCTGTTGAACATCATGATTATTATCTTCCACAAGAATTGCATAAGTTTCCAGAGATTGTCAAAAAAATTGATAAAAAGTTTAAAACATCCTTTGATTTATACAAAAAAGCAATCGACAAAGGCATGCAAAAACAAGACGCAATGTACTGTCTTCCTTTATACACATTAACAGGTGATAGTTTTAAGCTAAATCTAAGAGAATTATACCATTTAAAACTTGTTTATCCAAATATTATAACAGAAATGTATGATTGGTGTATAAGAAAATTATCATTAACAGAAAGAATTACACCAGGTTTTGATTTTGATATTAAAACATGGCTTGAAAAGAGAAAGGCAGTAAATAATATAACAAGATATGATCCTTGTCCAATTATTGTATCAGATGAAGATCCAAAAAACTATGAAAAATATTTTAATAAAATAAAATCACAGAATGATACAAAATTAAGTAATTGTTCTGGACCATTTAAGAGTAAAGAAATAGAATTTATGGCAAAGAGATTACACGATCCAGTATATGCAGGGATTTTAAAAACTAAAACAAGCATAAGATTTGATTTTGCATGCGACTTATCTGTGTTGCATGAATTATTAAGACACAGAACATTAGACAGAAACCTTCTACCGATTACATACTCAAGTAATTTCAATTATTGTAACCACAGAGAATGGAAAGACAAAAACCTCCATAAAGAATATAATCAAAATAATAAAGAGCTTGAAAGTCTGTATCATTTTTTGGTTGAAGGAATACCAAAATCAATTGCAGCAGGTGTTTTACCGCATTCACTTATTGCACACGGTAACATCAATTGTAATTTTAAATCAATGCTTGATTTTCTAGGGCAAAGGCTTTGTAAACGTGCAAAACCAGGCATACAAAAACTAGCAAATTCATTAAAAGATCAAATACAAAAAAGATATCAATTAGATGATAAACTATTTTATAATTGCGATAGGTGTGTTGATTCTTGTGATTTTAAGTGAATTACATAGATTATACAAACTCTATTTTGTAGTCTATAAATACATTTATAAATAACAATATTCTAACTTAGTGTTATGGTAGTGACAGTAATTATAGGAAGTCAATGGGGAGATGAAGGCAAAGGTAAGATAGTTGACTTAATAGCTGAGGATTATGACATTATAGCTAGGTACCAAGGAGGTGCCAATGCAGGCCATACTGTTGTAGTTGGTGATAAGACATTCAAGCTTCATTTAATACCTTCAGGTGCTATAAGAAACAAACTTTGCGTTATAGGAAATGGCGTTGTTCTTGACCCGATTAAATTAGTTGAAGAAATAGAAAGTTTAAAATCTCAAGGTATAACAAATATAAACATGGCTATTTCTGAAAAAACACACATTATTTTATCTTATCATAAAAAGTTTGATAAATTAAGAGAAAAAAGTAAAGGAGATAAAAAGATTGGCACAACAAAGCGTGGTATTGGACCAGCATATGAAGACAAAGTTGCAAGAATCGGTATAAGAGCACAGGATTTGCTTGATGAGGAAGTGTTTAAACAAAAATTACAAAATGTTCTGAAACAGAAAAATCTTATACTAGAAAAAATATATGAAGAAAAACCTATTAATTTTGATGATGTTTATAATGATTATCTAAAGTATAAAAATGTGTTAAAACCTTTTATCAAGGATACTTCTTTGATTCTAGATAAAGCAATCAAGAATGGTAAAAATATATTATTAGAAGGTGCTCAAGGTACTTTGTTAGATATTGATCATGGAACATATCCTTTTTTAACATCTTCAAATACTGTTGCTGGAAATGCTTGTTCTGGTTCAGGCATAGGCCCAACAAAGATAACAAATATTATTGGAATTGTAAAAGCATATACTACAAGAGTTGGAGCTGGACCTTTTCCAACTGAGTTGGATGATGATGATGGAGAAAAGTTAAGAAAAAAAGGTTCTGAATTTGGCACAACAACCGGAAGACCTAGAAGGTGTGGATGGTTTGATCCATTGATTGTAAAATATGCTGTAAGGGTTAATGGTTTAACAAGTATAGCAATAACAAAATTAGATGTTCTAGATGAATTTGATAAGATCAAAGTTTGTACTGGTTATAAATATAAAGATCAAGTTTTAGATGAATTTCCTGCAAAAGTTGATGTTTTAGAAAAGTACGAGCCTGTTTATGAGGAAATGGATGGGTGGCAACAAGATATTACAAATTGCAAAGCTTATGATGATTTGCCTGAAAATGCAAAAACATATCTTAAAAAGATTGAAGAATTATCAGGTATATCAATATCCATTGTGTCTGTTGGACCTAAAAGAAGCCAGACTATGAAGATAAAATGAGCTAATAAAGTAAACGAAATAATAAAATAAAAGTAAGAAAATAAAGTGACAAAAATGCCAGACAACCTAAAATCAATATCACCTTTAGATGGAAGATATTATGATCATGTTAAAGAGCTGAGTAATTATTTTTCTGAATTTGCTTTATTTAAGTATAGATTACAAGTTGAAGTTGAATATTTTATTAAACTGAATAAAGTTATTGGCAATAAATTAGTTGATAGAGATAAGAAAGAATTAAGATTGCTTTATGAAAAATTTACATTAAAAGATGCTGAAGCTATCAAAGAAGAGGAAAAGATTGTTAATCATGATGTCAAGGTTGTTGAATTGTTTATTAAAAAGAAATTGGGTGAGTTAAAGAAAAATGAGTCAAAAGAAAAAGATTCAAAAAATGCATCAATTAATAATGAGCTTGTTCATTTTAGTCTTACATCAGAAGATATTGATAATATTGCTTATGGTTTGATGATAAATGAATTTATTTCTGATATATTTTTAGATAAGTTAGAAAAACTAAAACAAAATCTGGTTAAGAAAGCAGTTAAGTATAAAAATGATGCAATGCTTGCAAGAACACATGGCCAGCCAGCATCACCAACTACAATGGGTAAGGAAATTGCTGTTTTCTTGAATAGGCTGGATAATCAGATCAAAGAACTTAAAAAAATAAAAATAAAAGCAAAATTAAATGGTACTACAGGCAATTTTAGTGCACACCATACCGCTTATCCTAATATTGATTGGATTGGTTTTAGTAAAGATTTTATTTCTGGTTTTGGTTTGGAGCCAAACCTAGTAACAACACAGATAGAGGCAGGAGATAGTTTAGCAGTTGTGTTTGATTGCGTAAAAAGAATTAATAATATTTGGATTGACTTGTGTCAAGATATGTGGAGATATATTTCTTATGATTATTTTACTCAGAAAATAATTAAACAGGAAGTTGGCAGTTCAACAATGCCTCATAAAGTGAATCCTATTAGTTTTGAAAACGCTGAAGCAAATTTAATGTTGGCTAATTCATTGCTTGGGTTTTTTAGTGATAAATTAACTAAATCTAGGATGCAAAGAGATTTATCAGATAAATCTGTTAAAAGGAATATAGGAGTTAGTTTTGGACATTGTTTGCTAGGATATAATAATTGTATTAACGGTCTGGATAAGATTGAAATTAATAAAGATAAATTATTAAAAGATTTAAATTCTAATATTGTTGTGATTGCAGAAGCAATACAAACAATCTTAAGAAGAGAAGGTTATGATAAACCTTATGAAAAATTAAAAGAGTTAACAAGAGGAAAAAGCTTAACAATGAATGAATTAAAAAAGTTTATTCAAGGATTAGATGTTGATGAAAAGGTTAAAAAAGAATTACTTATTTTAAAACCTGAGAATTATATTGGTTTAGCTTCTAAATTAGTTGATCTAGCAAAAAAAGAGTGTGAATAGAGATATTGTAATATTGAAAAAAATATAGAATTGACATAAGGGGTCATGATAATGAAAGAATACAATACTATAATTGTAGGTGCAGGTCCTGCTGGACTGTTTGCAGCAAAAGAACTAGTTGAAAAAGGTTTAGAAGTCTTATTAATTGATAAAGGAAGAGATATTAGTAATAGAGTATGTGTTCTTGAGGATATTATTGAGTGTCCTAAATGCAAACCATGCAATATAATGTCTGGTTTTGGTGGTGCAGGAGGATTATCAGATGGTAAACTTAACCTTGATTATAGGTCTGGTGTTGATTTGACAAGTTATGTTAGCAAGGAACAAGCAAATGAATTAATTGATTATGTTGACAAAACATTTCAACAATTTAGTGAAGAAGAACTTGAATTAGTTATTGGTAATGAAGATCAGACAAAAAAATTGATAAAAGATGCAATTATTAAAATGACATATATCCCTATAAGAAAAAGACACATTGGTTCTGATAAGTTGATTGGTTTGATGCAAAGATTTAAACAGGATTTGCTAGATAAAGGTTTAGAAATAAAATTAAACACAAAAGTAGAAGATATTATTGTTAAAGATGAAAAGGTAACAGGTGTGATAACAAAAAAAGGAGAACATATAAAAGCAAAAAATGTAATACTTGGACCTGGAAGATCAGGTGCAGCATGGTATACACAATTAGCAAATAAGCATAAACTAAATTATATCTATCCACCTCTTGACATAGGAGTAAGGTTAGAAACACCTGCAGAAATAATGGAAGACATTATTGTTATTGATTATGATCCTAAATTTAAAATAAGAACAAATAATTATGATGATCAAGTACGAACTTTTTGTACTAATCCAAATGGTTTTGTTGTAAAAGAAGATTATAGTGAAGAATTTGGTTTAGAAGGTCTGGTTGGTGTAAATGGTCATGCAAGAAAGGATAAAAAATCTAAAAACACTAATTTTGCTTTGTTATATACAGAAACATTAGATGAACCACAAGCAAATATGTATGATTGGACAACATCAATTGCTAACTTGTTTAGGTCAGCAGGTGTTGGAAAACCAATAATGCAGATGTATGCTGATGTCAAGAGATTTAGAAGATCAAGACCGCATAGATTAGATAGGCTGAGTTTTGAACCAACTTTAAAGGATGTTGAACTAGGTGATTTGGCAAAAGTATTTAGTTACAGAGTTTTTGACGGAATAATAGGTGGAATTGAAAAACTAAGTAATATAATTCCTGGTTTAAATCAAGGCTACAACTTGGTTTTGTATGGGCCAGAGATTAAATTCAGATACATCAGACCTTTTATCACAAAAGGTTTTGAATCAACCAACATAGAAAACCTTTTCTTTGCAGGCGACGGCTGCGGCTTAAGCGGAGGAATTGTAAATGCAGCTGTGACTGGTGTATTAGCTGCAAGAGGAATTCTTGGTAAATATGATAAATAGTTTTATATATTAAAGCATTTTAAATCATACCATGTACTTTCAAAACGCATTACAAACACTTGAAAAAAACAAAACATTCAAAGATTGGAAAAAAGCTCATAAACATTGTAAACTTAGCTATGGTTTCCTAGCAATTGACCCACAACTACCAAGTGACTGGCAGTTAGGCTATTATGATAATAAAAAAGATACAATCACAACATTTGCAATGCAGCAAGGTAAATTTGTTGATTCTAGAGAAGACAAAGTTCTAAAGAAGAAAGGGGCAAAAGTTCTTCCAATTGATATAAAAAAAGTTAAACTAAATGTAGAACAAGTTCTTGAATTGGTTGACAAGTTTCAAAAAAAAGAATATCCAAATGAATCTAGTATGAAAACAATTATCATAATACAAAAATTAGTAAAACTAGGCAATGTTTGGAACATTACAATTGTCACAAGATCATTTAAAACCATTAACATGAAAATAGATGCTGAAAAAGGCAAAGTAAAACAACATAGTATTGCTTCTTTGTTACAGAAGAAGAAATAAAAATTTTACAAGAATAATAAATAATAACAAAATTAATCGTAATTCTAACATAATTTAACAAGAATAACAGTAACACTTTTATATGATTTAGTAATTTCTATATATTAAGCAAATAATTCTCGTTTATTCGAGTATATTTATTGTTTAATAACATGGAGGAATGATATAAATGGAAGAAGAAGAAAAACAACCTGAAGCACCTGCTGAAGAAGAAAAGAAAGAAGAGGCTGCTCCAGAAGCTGAAGCTCCTGCAGAAGAAGCACCAGCTGAAGCACCTGCAGAAGAAGAGAAAAAAGAAGAAGAAGCACCTGCTGAAGAAGAAAAAGCAGAAGAACCTGCAGCTGAATAAATTCTTTATTTCTGTTTAATTCCCAAAAAATCAAAGATTTTTTGGGCCCCAAAAGTTTACTTTTTTGGGTTTTTATTTTTTTCTTTGTTTTTAAAAATGACAAAAACTATTTCTTACTTAATAATAATATTCTTGACAACCACTTTAGAATAATATCTCAATTCATTATATAGTTTACACTTCCATCTTATTTATATATCATTTAGGTTCTATAAAATCATAAATAATGTCAGAATTCAATTCGTTTTTTAACGAATGATGAAAGTATTACTTACTTCTCATTGAATTCTGATCATGATCAAAAATTTTTAATTTTTGACATTTCCTTGGGAGAAAAAAGTTGGGATAGATTGTGTAAAAAATTGAGGTGAAGTACAATTCAAGAAAAACAAGAAAAAAAAATAAGTTATGAAGCACAACGTGGTTGTAAAAAGCTATTTGATTTCTGTTCAAAAGATGATTCTAAAGAAGAATCTGATGAATAAATTTTAGTTTGTTTTTTTAATTTGTTGTTTTTTTAAACATTATCAACACTTTTTCTAAGTTCTGTTAAGAATCCATCAATCTTTAACTGAGTTGTTTTTTCAAACTCAGCAATCCTTGGTTGATCAATATCTGTAAACCAACCATAGTCTTTGTATTTTTCTTTGTTTAAGTTTATGTCTTTTGTATCAATATTTACATGATAAGAATGTGCATATTTAACATCTTTATTAATTTTGAAAACTTTATGTCCAATAAATATTTTATTTTCATCAATTTCTAAACCTAAATTAGTTTTAATTATTCTTTGTACAGACTCTTTTTCAAATTCATTATAATTAACTTTTCCATTAAGACGTGTCCATTCATCATTAAGATTTTTCAAAAATAAATCTCTTTTTTCATATAAATTTTGTGAATTAAAATGTACTTCTATAATAACTTGGTTAACTAAATTTTGTTCTGGATTTAATAAATTAAAATTTTTTTTAGTTTCTAAAGATTCTTTAGTTCTTTGTATAAAATCAAGGTAAGATTCTTTGTGAAACGCTTTTTCAATGTTTTTTAATAAATATCTTAGATATTTTGGACATTTTTTATCTAGATAATAAACTAAAAACTGTAATGCATCCTGAAACATTTGTTCAGGTGGTAAGTGTGAGTTAACTACAACACAATTATCACATTGACTTGCTAAATATAAATAATTTTTTCTAACTAATCTTTGCATTGTTACTGTATCAAATTTTTCAGTACCTTGTCTTGAACTATCTCCTGAACTTCTTTTTAATGCAACTTCTGCAGGAACGTCTAATAAAAATATGACATCTGGAAATAATACATCTTTTTTAGGATCTTGATCTCTATGCTGAATAATTAATTTTTTAAATATTTCTTGTTTTTGTTCAAAATTCATTTTTTTATTATTTTCTTTTAAATAAATTAATTCTTCTTGTGCAACTTGAAAAGCTAAAGTAGAAAACATATATCTATCACACATTACTATACCAAAAGGATTTGAATCACTTGGTTCTAATATTGTTTTTATTTCCCTTTGATGAGCTTTTCTATCATTGATATAATTTTTAATACATTCTTCTTTTTTAGAATCAGGATTTTTATCAGTTGCAAGCATTATTCTTTGTTTATATCCAAAACCACCATATGTTGGTTCTCTTGTTCCTAGTAATGCAGAGCAAATTTTGACATATGTGAAAATGAAGTGTTGAATTTTACCCATGAATAAACCTTTGCCAGCTCCATCTAAGCCTTCAAAAACCATGAATAGAGAAGTATCTTTGTTTTGTGGAAAGTCTGCAAATAATTGTCTTATTTCATTTGTCAATCTATTAACCCCTTTAGTATGTGGAAAGCTCGTTCACACTTTCCAATTTTAATCATAGTCACATGGAAAGTCCTGATAGTGTTACCATGTGCTAGGTGTTCACTTGCCAATTGGCGCTTTCCACATACTTTGTTATAATTTATTTTTAATTCGTTGTTTATATATTTAATGATTTTAGAATGGGTATAATAGAAAACTATATTAGTTTTCACTCCTAGTTAAGTGTAAGAAAAAGTATTTAAACATTGGGAATTTTTGTATTTTGATATGAAAATAATTGCAGTCACAGGAATGCCTTGTTCTGGGAAAAAAATCTTAAGAATGGTTATAGAAGAAAGAACAATACCAATTATTGTGATGAGTAGGATTGTAAGGGAAGAAATGGTGAAAAAAGGCCAAGTCATAGATAATCTTACTCTCCGTGAATATGCTACAAGGCTTAGAAAGGTTTATGGTTATGATGCTGTTGCAAAAAAGTGTATACCTCATATTGAAAAGTATAAAGATGTTGGAGTTATTGCTTTAGATGGTGTTAGGGGCATGAAAGAAGTAGATTTGTTTAAGAAAAAGTATGGTGATGATTTTATTTTAATTGGTGTTCATTCTTCACCCAAAATTAGGTTTAATCGAATGTTAAAAAGATGTTCACCATCAGATCCACAGACTTTTGATGAGTTTGAGTACAGAGAAAGAACAGAGTTTGGTTGGGGATTGGGTGATGCTATCTCTAGGTCAGATTTAATGGTTGTTAATAATGATAAAAGTGTGGATGTGTTAAAGTCTGAGTTTAGTAAAGTCTTGGATAAAATTCTTGATGTTGGTAATAAGAAACTGTTTGGGTTTATAAAAAGGTGAGATTAGCTATAATCTCTCCATCGATGTTTACACTTTTCGCATTTAAAGAACTTTGTTTCTGGTTCATCTGCTGCTCTTGTCTGAACCATTGTATAATATGCTTTATCATGACTACATTTTGGACATTTTTCCTTTGTTAAAGGGTCTACTTCAACTTGTTTATCAATAACTGAAACAGCTGGTGTTTGTTCTGTTTTCATTTTTTCAGAAATCTTTGCATTTTTAACTTCTTTTGTTGAAAAATTACAATTGTTACATTGCATTATCTTTTTACTTTCTTTTTGCTTGGGTACAAGTAAATGACCGCATTTTGGACAAAATAGCATACTCATTTTTTCACGCTCCTATATTCATTTTATTAATTTATAATTAATTTATATATTTCAGTTGGTATAATCTTAACATATCCTAAGTAAGGTATCCAGAAAATTGCTTTTCCTTTAAAAGTCTTTTCATTATGGATTATTTTTTCTTCATTCAAACTTAAATCTTTTATTGAATCTTTATTATGGTCTCCTTTTGTTTGATAATAAATATTTCCTTCTTCTTCATATTTTCTAACAACTCTGTGTATTATAGGGTATCTTCTGTTTCCTTCAAACACAATAATATCTCCAGGATTAACATTTTCTGGTTTAGATCCATAAATAATTAACATATCACCTTTTGAAAAACCATTTTTAAGATTATAATTTTCAAATTCCGATTTAGTTATATCTATGTTTTCATACCAAGGACCACATTCTTTCCAAAATGTTTCATAATTAACATAAAACCAATTACTATACTTTTGATTGCATAATTCATACTGGTTTTTATCTTTTGCAACACATTCACCAAACTGGTTGTATTGAGTGCATGGGTTAATTAGTTGATGTTCCATGCTTTCTGATAAAACACCTACAATTGGATAGTCTGTGTTTAAAGCAAATCCTAGACCAGGATAAAATATGAATTTTATAATAATAAACGCAATAGCTAAGTTAGCTAATAAGCTTAGAAATCCTTTAAATGTGGCAATATCATCTTCATGCCATAAAAAGTTCCATATTTTCTTTAAAATATGTTTCATATGTGCATTTAAAAGCAAAGGTTTTAAAAATCTTGTGATTTTTTTAACTATGTATGGCTCGTTCGCACTTTCCATGTGCTGAATAATGGAATGGAAAGCCCCAGAAGTATAACAACTTGCGTGGGTGCTCACTGGCCTTAACAGGCGCCATACATATATGTAATAATAAAAATGACACAAGTAGCAAAACACAACCCAAATCAGTATTTTGAAGGAGTTTTACAGATTAGAAACCCTAACCAAAAAGTGATGGATTTTTTGCTTAGGTATGTTAAAAAGTATGAAAAAAAGAATGTTTACATTGCAAAGGAAGCAAAAGTTAAAAATGGTGTAGACATATATCTTTCATCTAAAAAGTTTTTAAGAACAATTTCTAATAAACTATATGAAGAATTTGGTGGAATTGTTTCATTAAATGAACATTTATTTTCTCAAGATAAACAAACAGGAAGGCATATCTTTAGACTTAATGTTTTGTTTAAAGTCCCTGAATTTGGTAAGTCTGACGTTATTGTTTTTAATAAAAAACTAGTTCTTGTTAAAAATGTTAGTAAAAAGGTTTCAGGAACTGACATTGTTCTTAATAAAAAAATATCTTTTAAATATTCTGACAAGGTTTCTGTTTTAGACACATATGAAACAACTATTTCTAAGATAAAGCCTAGTGTTGAGGTTCTTCATCCAGAAACATATGAATCTGTTGAAGTTAAGAATGAAAAACTTAGAAAACTGAAGTTAGGTGAAAAGGTTAATATTGTTCTGTGGAAAGGGATTTATATTGTTTGAATGTTGTTTAAATTTCCGAAACACTTATACATCAAAAATCAAATAGATTTTTGGGCATAAAAGTCCAGAAATCTTATAAAGATTTCCGATACTTTTATATATAACCTCTACTAATTCTAACTAATATAAACTAATTTTATGTGAGGTGAGGTAATATGAGTGTTTCAATGAATGTAAAAGTTGATGATTATACAAGTAGGGTCTTAGGTGTTATAAAGGAAAAGTTTGGATTAAGAGATAAAGCTGAAGCTTTAGATAGGTTTGCAGAAATGTTTGGTGAAGAGTTTATAGAAAAACAAGTAAAAGAAGAAGTCGTGAATAAAATGATTCATGATTGTGAGAATTGGAAAAAGAAACATAAATTCAAAAGAAAGATGAGTATAAAAGAGCTTGATAGATTGTGTGGTTGAAATGTTTAGTTTTGATATATCAAATGAACTAAAGCTTTTGATAAAAAAGCTTTCTAAAAAAGATAGAAAAAGGGTGATTATTCTAAATAAAAAAATAAAACAAATTATAAATAATGACCATAATTCAATAGATAGATATAAAAATTTAAGACATAATCTAAAAGAATATAAAAGGGTACATATTGATAAAAGCTTTGTTTTATTGTTTAAAGTTGATAAAGAGGAAAATTTTATTTATTTTTGGAAATTAATGCATCATGACAAAGTATATGAATAAACTGAGGTGGTATTTAGTAATAATAATTTTGTTTTTATTAGTTGTAAATGTTTCTGTTTCTGTTTCTGTTGATGATGATGAAGTCAAAGTTTCTGAAGAAGTTATTGATATATTAGAAGACCAAGATGAAGTCAAAGTTATTGTTAAGTTAAAAGACTCTGTTGTTGAGGATTTAGTAGTTGGTGACAAAACAGAGAAAGAAATAATTGAAGAAATACAAGAAGAAGTTTTAGATGATTTAGATGCATCAAATGATGTAAGTTCTACTTCTGATACTAATGTAGATTCTGATCCTGAGTTTATTGTTGATTCACAGTTTGAAAATTCTCCAATTATCACAGGCACAGCAAATCAAGAAGCAATACAAGAATTAATCTTAAATCCTTTTGTTGAATCAGTTGATTTTGATATGCCTGTAAAAGCATTTTTAGATGCATCTGTTCCTGTTATTCATGCACCTGAAGTTTGGGCAAGAAGAGTTAATCAAAATAATATAACTGGTACTGGTCAAACAATATGTGTAATTGATTCCGGAATTTATTATAATCATAGTAATCTTGGTACAGAATTTGGTGTAAAAGTTTTAGCAGGAAAAAATACAATAACAAATACTGTTTGTACTGCTAATAATGATGCGTGTGATGATGATTTTGGTCACGGAACACATGTTGCAGGTATTATTGTATCGGATCATGCAACTTATTATGGTGTTGCTCCTGATGCAAACATTGTTGCAATAAAATCACTTAATTCTGGAGGAGGAGGAGATATCTCAGATACAGGTTCTGGTATTGATTGGTGCGTTACTAATAAAGATGCATATAATATAACAATAATTTCCATGAGTTTAGGTACAGAAGAATTGTATACTTCTTCTGATTGTCCAACTAATATTGATGCATCTATTGCTTCTGCTTATGATGTTAACATTACAGTTATTGCATCATCTGGTAATGATGGTTCAACAACAAAATTATCTTATCCTGCTTGTAATTCTCAAGTAATCTCTGTAGGTGGTTCAGATGATAATGATGCTTTGTATTCTAGTTCAAATAGAAACTCTGATTTAGAAATTTTAGCACCAGGTGTGTCAATTACTTCAACATATATTGGTACTCCTACAACTTTTGCAATTGCAAGTGGTACTTCAATGTCAGCACCGCATGTTGCAGGAGCAATTGCTTTATTACGTCAAGATCAATGGGAAAAAAACCAAATAAATTTAACTGTTTCTGAAATCAATACTTTAATTCAAACAACAAATGTTTCAATTTCAGGTTTTCCAAGGATTGATGCATATTTATCCATGGTTCCAAATGTTAGTTTTGTAGGTCCAACACCTGAAAATGGTTCTTCAATACATGCATCAAGCATTTATGTAAATATAACTACATACAGAAAAATTAATAATTCTTTTGTAGGAATAAATGGAACTAATTATACATTAACACCTAATGCTGATGGTAATAATTTTTATTTAAATGTAACTGGTTTAACTGGGTTTCATAATTATACTGTTTATATGAATGATTCTTCTGATACTTTGTTTAAATCAGAAATACAATATTGTAATACTAGTGTTAATGCTAGGCCTGTGATAACATTGATTGAAAATATTACAGTTTGGGTTGACTTAGATACTAATGATTCTGTTGATTTTACAGTTACTGCAACAGATTCTGATGCAGATACTTTATATTATGATATTAATATGAGTAATATATCAAAATTTAGTAATAGATTTATGTGGAATGTTACTTATTTTAATACTGGTATTTATTATGTAAATATTACAGTGAATGATTCTTTGTTACATACATCGCAGATTGTTCAAATTAATGTTGGTGATTTAACAGATGCTGATAATGATAGTGTTTATGATATATTAGATACTGACGATGATAATGATGGTCTTGTAGATACTAATGATAATGTGCAAGGAAATTCTTCATCTGTAACTGCTACATCTTCATCAGGAAGTGCTGGTGGTGGTTCTGCATTAAACCTAACTGTATTAATAGACAACTCTACCAACCTTGTTCAACAGTTTGCTGGAGAATATAATCTTACAATGCAGATTGATGAAAACTTAACAATTGAAGCTGTGACAAACACTAGCCTTGCTAATATTAATCTTTATAATGTTACAATTTCAAAACAAAATACAACTTATTCAAGAGGATTCTTAATTGTTAAAGGATTACAAGTAAGTGGAACAAAAACTGTTTATGTAGATGATATAAATGCAAGCTTTAATACTCTTTGTGTAAAAGATGCTGATATTAATAATTTGTCACAAATAACTCCTGGATGTAATGGTGCAAATGAAAGATTGGTTACTTGTAATGGTTTAGATAGTGTTTATAATTGTTCAAGAATAAATAATAATACTAGGTATAGAATAACTGGTTTAACACATTCTGCTGTGCATGAACAATGTGCAGATAGAGATGGAGATGGTTATGGAAGTGGATGTCCTTTGGGAAGTGATTGTAATGATGGAAGTGCTGCTGTATATCAAGGATGTAGTACTGATGATGGTGGAGGTGGTGGTGGCGGCGGAGGTTCTTCTGGTGGTGGCGGAGGTTCTGGAGCAGAAGTTAATGAAGAAGAAACTAAAACATATGGTTATGCTGTGATTGGACAGGGTCAATCAAAGATTGTTAAGGTTGAATCTGAAATAATACCAATCACTGATCTTGATTTTGAAGTTTTTAATCAAAGCAAGTCTGTTACATTAACAATAAAGTCTTATAAAAAACAACCAAAAAGAGTTAAAGTCTCTGCACCTGATATTGTGTATAAATATATGAATCTTGAAGCAACAAATATTGATAATGATAATCTTAAAAATGTTTTAATTGATTTTAGATTGAATAAATCTTTTGTTATTGAAAATGATCTTAACATGTCAACTGTGAAATTAAATTTATATGATACTCAGGATAAAGAATGGACTTCTTATCCAGTTATTTGGAAAAGTACATCGTCTGATTATTATTTTTATAAAACTGAAGTTAATGGTTTTAATTATATGGCAATTACATTAAATGAAAATTTTGTGCCTGAAGTTGAAGTGAATCAAGTAACTGGTTCTGTGGTTTCTGATGGATTAGTTGAAAAGGATGAAGAGCAGCCATTGTTTGGATTAGAGTTTTTCTCATCAACATTGTTTTTTTCTTTGTTAAGTTTAGTTATCTTCTTATTTATAGTTGTGCCTACTGGTTATTGGGTTAGGAAGCATAAGTTTGGTAAGCATGGCAAGAAGAAAAGGAAAAGGAAGAAATAGAAATCTTATATTTAAATTTCCAAAAACTTTATACAACAAAAATCATATATTTTTGAGTATAAAGTCACTAAAAATTTTAAAATTTTAGTTAACTTTATAAACTATTTCTCAATCTCATATAATATGTCAGGAATTGTAAATTCCTGAGCATGATCAAAAATCACTTTAGTGATTTTTGACATACCAATGATTGATGAAACATTTCATATGAAGTGTGGATTGAGGTATTCGTTCTAACGAAATGCCTTGGTAATAATCAATTAATATAAACTCTATAGGAGGAAGATAAACATGCCAAAAATAGAAGCATCAAAAGATGTACAAGAAAAAGTATTTGAAGCTATTGAAGTAGCTAAGACAACTGGAAAACTTGCAAAAGGTTCAAACGAAGTTACAAAAGTAATTGAAAAAGGTAAAGCAAAATTAGTTGCAATTGCAAAAGATGTAACACCACCTGAAATCGTTATGCATATTCCTTTATTATGCGATGAAAAAGGATTAAAATGTTACGAAGTTGCAACAAAAGAAGAACTAGGTGCAGCTGCAGGATTAGAACTAGGAACATCAGCTGTTGCAGTTGTTAATGAAGGTGAAGCTAAAAAATTAGTTGAATCTTTAGCAAAGTCAGAATAAAAATTTTATTTTAATTTTGATAAAAATAATATAAATAAAAAATATTACAATATAATTAAGGTAGGTTGATAAAAAATGCCAGATGCAATTAAAAAAACACAAATAAAAGGTAAAGGTAAAGGAAAAACTGAAGAAGTTTCTAAAGGACAAGTTTTTTTTACACGAGCAGTGCCTGCACGTGTTGAAGAAGTAATAGGAAGAACTGGTTCAAGAGGAGAAGCATCTCAAGTTAGGTGTAAAGTTTTAGACGGAAGAGATAAAAACAAAATCCTTAGAAGAAATGTTAAAGGACCTGTTAAACTTGGAGATATTTTAATGCTTAGAGAAACTGAAATTGAAGCAAGACCTATTGGTAAAAAAGGTCGGGGAAAGGTGTAAGAAAATGGTGAAGTGCACTTTTTGTGGAATAGAAATTCCAAAAGGAACAGGAAAAATGTATGTAAAGACTGATGGTAAGATTTTTTATTTTTGTTCTAATAAATGTGAAAAGAATCTTATAAAATTAGGACGAAAACCAATTGCTACTAGATGGAGTAAACATTATTTAAAAAAATCTAAGAAAAAGTCTAAGAAGTAAATAAAGAAATAACTAAAGAAAAAATAAAAATAGAAAGAAAATCATAAAATGATAGAAAGAACATTAATATTATTAAAACCAGACTGTGTTCAGAGAGGAATCTGTGGCGAAATTGTTAGTAGGTTTGAAAAAATTGGTTTAAAGATTTCTGGAATGAAAATGGTTTGGGTTGACAGAGACTTTGCTAAAAAACATTACAAAGCTCATTTAGGAAAAGATTTTTACAAAGGATTAGAGAACTTTATAGTCGAAGGGCCAGTTATTGCTGTAGTTTTAGAAGGGTTACATGCAGTTGATTTAGTAAGAAAAACTGTTGGTGGAACAGAACCAAGAACTGCTGCACCTGGGACTATTAGAGGAGATTATTCCCATCATAGTTATGAGTATACTGATAAAAAGGGTATTTCTATTAAAAACTTAATTCATGCTTCAGGTAATAAAGAAGATGCAGAAAATGAAATCAAGTTATGGTTTGGAATAGAAGAACTTCATGATTATACAACAGTACATGAAAAACATGTATTTTAAAATTTAAAAAAATAATTCAGATTAAATAAAGTATTAAATAAAGTATAAAAAAATAAAATATAAAATTTAGAGGTATCATAAATCAAATGATTTATGGACCTCAAAATATAAAATTTAGAGGTAAATGAAAAAATGGCAGAATCAATGACTGAAAAGGTAATGAGATTGGTTGGAAAACCAACACAAATTAGAAATATAGCTATTTGTGCTCATATTGATCATGGTAAAACTACTTTTACTGACAACTTACTTGCAGGAGCAGGTATGATGTCTGAACAATTAGCTGGTAAACAATTAGTAATGGATTTCCATGAAGATGAACAAGAACGTGGAATCACAATTGATGCTGCATCAGTATCAATGGTTCATGCATTTAAAGATGATGAATTCTTAATCAATTTAATAGACACTCCTGGTCACGTAGACTTTGGTGGTGATGTAACAAGAGCAATGAGAGCTGTTGATGGTGCAATTGTATTATGTTGTGCATCTGAAGGTGTAATGCCTCAGACAGAAACTGTTCTGCGTCAAGCTTTGCGTGAAAGAGTAAAACCTGTACTTTTTATTAATAAAGTTGATAGAATGATAAAAGAGTTACAATTAACACCTGAACAAATGCAGGAAAGATTTGTAAAAATTATTGCTGGTGTTAATGAATTTATTAAAGAAAATGCTCCAGAAGAGTTTAAAGAAAAATGGCAAGTAAATGTTATAGATGGTAGTGTTACTTTTGGGTCAGCTGTACATAATTGGGGTATGAGTGTTTCTTATATGAAAGAACATAAGATCTCATTTAAAGAAATAATTGATGCTTATCAATCAGATGATCCTGATAATTATAAAATTCTTGCAAAAAAAGCACCAGTTCATGAAGTTGTGCTTGATGCTGTAATCAGGCATTTACCAAATCCAATTGTTGCACAAAAATATAGAATTCCTAAAATTTGGCATGGTGATATTGAATCAGAAGAAGGAAAATCATTAATGAACTGTGATCCAAATGGACCATTATTTTTTGTAGTTATTAAAGTAGAAGTTGATCCTCAAGCAGGAGAAATTTCAACTGGAAGATTGTTTTCAGGTACAATGAAGAAAGGTGAACAAGTTTTCCTTAATAGATTAGGTCAACCTGCAAGAATCCAACAAATTTTTATTAGAAAAGGTGCAAAAAGGGAAATTGTTGATAAAATTCCTGCAGGAAATATTATTGGAGCAGCAGGAATCAAAGCTTATCCTGGTGAAACTGTTAGTTTTAATAAAACAGAACCTTTTGAGCAAATTACACACATTTTTGATCCTGTAATTACAAAAGCAATTGAAGTAAAAAAACCAAGTGATCTTGATAAGTTAATAAAGATTCTACGTATGGTTGGAAAAGAAGATCCTACTATTAAAATTGAAATTAATGAAGAAACAGGAGAATATTTAATGCATGGTATGGGTGAATTACATCTTGAAGTTATAGAAGAAAGAATTAGAAAAGAAAAAGGGCTTGATGTTACAACTTCTGATCCAATTGTTGTTTATAGAGAAGCTATAACAAGGGTTGGTCAAGAAGCTATGGGTAAATCACCTAATAAACACAATCATTTGTTCTTTACAGCACAACCTTTAACTCCTGAACTTCATGATTTGATTAAAAAGGGAGAAGTTCCTGAAATGAGAATGAAGAAAAGGGATCTTGAAATTAGACAAAAGTTTATTGATGCTGGTATGGATACTAAAAAAGCAGACAAAGTTAAAGATGTGTTTAATGGAAATATTTTTGTTGATGGAACAAGAGGTATTGTTCATATTAATGAAATCATGGAAATGGTTTTAGACATGTTTGAAGATGTTATGAAAGCTGGTCCATTAGCAAGAGATCCTTGTCTTAAAATGTTAATCATTATGAATGATTGTAAATTGCATGAAGACGCAATTCATAGAGGTCCTGCACAGTTATATCCTGCAGTAAGAGAAGGTATTAGGGGTGCAATAAGTACAGCTGGACCATTGATCTTTGAACCATTACAAGTTTTAAGAATAGAAGCTCCTGTAGAATTTATGGGAGAAATATCAAAATTAGTTAGTAATAGAAGAGGGCAATTACTTGAAATGAATCAAGTTGGTTCATTAGTTGTTGCTAAAGCAAAATTGCCTGTTGGTGAATTATTTGGATGGTCAAATGATTTAAGAAGTGGAACTGGTGGTAGAGGAAGTAGTTCATTAATAGATCAGATGTTTGAAAAGTTACCAATGGAATTACAGCAAAGAGTTATTAAGAAGATTAGGGAAAGAAAAGGGTTGACTGATAATCAGTAGGAATTTGGTTAACAAGCAAAATTGATACAACCCTTTCGCTAGCCTGTTCTAAGCATTGTAATCTCGAATAGAGCACCAGTTTGTTTGACAAATTTAACATTGGCTTGCTGGCCTTACAGGCAAGGGTTGCATCAAGGTAAGAATAGCAAACTTTATAAAGGGATATTCAAAACCTACATATAGAGTTATATATAACGTTCATATATAGAATTATATATAATATTTATATAAAAATAAAAAAATAAATTGGAGGAAATTTAAATATGGCAAAAGGAAAACCACACATGAATCTTGTATTTATTGGACATGTTGATCATGGTAAATCTACTACTGTAGGTAGATTATTATTTGATTCAGGAAATGTACCTGAACAAGAAATGAGGAAACTAAAAGAAAAAGCAGAAGAGCTTGGTAAAGGCGGCTTTGAGTTTGCTTTTGTAATGGATAATTTAAAAGAAGAAAGAGAAAGAGGGGTTACAATTGACTTAGCTTATAAGAAATTCGAAACACCTAAATTTTATTTCTCAGTAATTGATGCTCCAGGGCACAAGGACTTTATTAAAAATATGATTACTGGTACATCTCAAGCAGATGCAGGAGTTGTTGTAGTAGCTGCTAATGATGGTGTAATGGCTCAAACTAAAGAGCATATCTTTTTAGCAAGAACTCTTGGTGTTAATCAATTAATCATAGCTGTTAATAAAATGGATATGGTTAAGTATGATCAAGCTAAATTTGAAGAAGTTAAGAAAGGTATAGTAGCATTATTACAAACAGTTGGATATAAAATTGAAGATATTGCATTTATACCAATTGCTTCATTAGTTGGAGATAATGTTGCTAAAAAATCTGAAAACATGGCTTGGTACACAGGAAAAACATTATTAGAACAATTAGATGAACTAGTACAACCAGAAAAACCAACTAATTTACCATTAAGATTACCAATACAAGATGTATATAACATCACTGGAATTGGAGTTGTACCTGTAGGTAGAATTGAAACAGGTGTAATGAAAATAGGTGACAAAGTTATTGCAATGCCTGGTAGAGAAGGTAAAGGAGTTGTTGGTGAAGTAAAAACTATAGAAATGCATCATGAACAGATACAACAAGCTGAACCAGGTGACAATATTGGATTCTCAGTTAGAGGATTTGGTAAAAAGGATTTAGCAAGAGGAGATGTATTAGGACATGAAAGTAAACCTCCTATGGTTGCAACTGAATTTACAGCACAAATGGTTGTATTAAACCATCCAAGTGTAATCACAGTTGGTTACACACCAGTATTCCACATACATACTGCACAAGTTGCATGTAGAGTTGTAGCAATTGAGAAAAAACTAAATCCAGCAACTGGAGAAGTTTTAGCAGAAAATCCTGACTTTATTAAGAACGGAGATGCAGCAATTGTTAAACTAAAACCAGTACAACCAGTAGTAATTGAAAAGCAAAAAGAAATACCACAGTTATCAAGATTCGCAATTAGAGATAGTGGTACAACTGTTGCAGCTGGTATGTGTATTGATTTAGTCCAAAAATAAATTTAATTTTTTTTTATTTCATTTTTTTACATGGTGAATGTAATTCATTATGAGGCCATAATATGCAAAAAGCAAGAATAAAACTAGCATGTACAAATATAGAAAAAATAAACAGTGTTTGTGATTTTATATCAAATATTGCAGATAAGACAGGAGTAGTTATGCATGGACCTATACCTCTTCCTACTAAAAAATTAAAATTAACTACACGTAAAACTCCGTGTGGTAAAGGAAAAGCTTCTTTTGAAAGATATGAAATGAGAATACATAAAAGACTTATAGATTTAGGTCTTGATGAAAGAGCTTTACGTTTAGTTATGAGAGTACCTATACCAGAAGGGCTTCATATTGAGATTGAAATGATTGAGTAGAATTCTAAAAAAATAAAAAAATTTATAACTTAAACACCAAATCACCAACTTTAACCAGTTGATCAGTCTTCATTCCAACACTTTGACCTGATTTAGCTTCTTCTACTTTGTCATGCTCGATCTGCATTGATGTAACATCTTGTTCAAAAGAATTACCATGGCCTTCGATTAAGATCTTATCTCCTATCTTTAATGTATCTGTTAATTCGATGACAGCTACGCTTATTTTGTCAAAGAAATGTGTTATTTTACCTATTTGTGTTTTTTCCATAATTATCAACCCCTTTAATCTTATATAGTTGTTGATATATATAAAGATTGTGTAAATTTATTATATTTAAAAAAGTATATATAACATATGCTTTTTCGAAATCTTTAAAAAAGATATAAGATTCTTAGTTTTATATGGTTATAATTAGGGACAATAATGGAAGAAAATTATTTACATTAGAAGAAATTTTAGGTTCTGAAAAATTAATTATGGTGGATAATGGTGTTTGTGAAGATTCTGTTAATTGGTATTATGATGGTGTTTACCCTTGTAGATTCTTTTATGAATTAGATAAATAAATTATTAATAGTAAGGTTGACCAATATAAAGATTTTATTAAATTATTATCAAATCAAAAGGTATTTACTGTTAATAAAGTTGTAGAAGAAATTTCAAGATTTCAACAAATTATTAGAGAAAAGTTAAAAAATTTTAATAAAAAAGAAACTAGGAAGTGCAGGCATAGAAGTCATTCTCAAGATAATGGAAATATTTATTCAGATGAGAATGCTCAAATATTTAATAATTTATGTTGGACATATTCAGAAGTTTTAAGAGTTGCAAAAAGAAGAAGAATAAAATTAAGTGACAATGTTATTTTTGATAAACTTTTAGAATTAGTTGAATTTGTATCAGAAAATACAGATGTTAAAAGAAGTTATTCTTTTAGGTATAAAGATCGTCTAAGTACAAAAAAAGATTTAAAGACTGATGAACAGATTGTTGCATCTTCATTATATAAATGTCTAATTGATAATCAAAATATAAATGTTATAACTTGTGATTCTGATATGCAAAGGTTATTTACTGCTGTAAGAGATTATATGACACTATCAGAGATTCAAAATAATTATGCAGTATGTTCAGCATTTCATCATAATCCTATTAAGTGTTATTTTGTTAATAAGAAAATTAGTAAGTTACATCTTAGTTTTAATTCCTCTATTAATCATGTTAAAAGTTTTACATCATATAGTACTTATTGTTCTAAAAAGGAAATGAAAAATAAAGTTGTTACTATTTTAGAAGACATTGGTTTGATTTCCCCTCCGGAACCTGAAAAGGAAATGGTTGTTAATGAAGAAGTTTATTCTAATGAAGATATTCTTGATTTATTCCAACCTATTAAAAGAGGGTTTACTAGATATAAAGACAGAAGGAGATTCTTTAGAAATTATTCAAATATGCTTAGAGAACAATCTTAATTTTTTAAATTGTTTTTTGTTTTATTCAACTTATATAAAAAACTTTATAAAGAAATGATTTAATTCTTCTATATATAAGCCGACATGGCACAACCTGGTACTGCGCGAGACTGGAAAATCTTTCCTGTCATCTCGTTTCCTCATGGATACAAAAAAATGAACACTGCTGATGTGGCACAACCTGGTACTGCGCGAGACTGGAAAATATTTCCTGTCATCTCGTTTCCTTACGGATATCCCGGTTCAAATCCGGGCATCAGCGTATGGGCTTGTGGCTTAACCTGGTTAAAGCATCCGGCTCTTAACTTTATTGAAAGAAACCGGAGGATTGAGGGTTCGAATTATCTTTATGATACGAAAGTCCCTTCAGGCCCATTTTATTTTCTTTTTTGTTTTATTTTCTTATTTTCTTTAATTAAATTTATAAACTAAGTTTGACTCCTTTTCTATGGGGAAATATGACTGAAGAAATAACATTAGAAAACTTTAGAACAGGACTTAGATTTGCTGTAAGAGAATTAAAACCAAAAATTACTGCTAACTTAGGTCTTTTGACTAAAAAAGAATTTGAACATATGAAGAATAATCCTCCTAAAAAGTCAAGAGTCAAAGGTTTTTTTTCTAGTTCTATGATAGATACATATGAACAAAAATCATTAGAATTAATGCAATTAATTGTTGAGTTTGATTGGTCATCAAGCGGAAGAATGAAAAATACTTATATTCAAGGAAGAGATTTTTCTTATGAATATTTTTTAGCAGAACCTTTTTTAAAAAGGCTTCCAAAAGATGTTGCTAGAGGTTTGCATATTAGTTGGGGGATAAAAAAGAAAAAAGATAAAGAAGAGGAAAAAAATAAAATCCCACCAGATCCATATTTTCATACTAAATTAAAAGATTCAGGAGTTTATTCAATAAAGCAATCTTTAGTAAATGTTTATACATCAACTTTATTTTTAGTTGATTTTTTAAGATTATATCAAGCTAGTAAAAGAATGAGGTTAAAATGAAACTTACCCGTACAGAAAGATTCATGCTCTACACTTTAGGTAGGTGGTATGTTGAAGCGAATAAAAAACTTAAAAAGAAATCATTAAGTGTAAAAGTATCAAAACAAACATTTATTCAATTAGTTCTAAATTCTGGAATTGTTTCAAAAAAGCAAAGAGCCTTGTACAAAAATTTAGAAAGATTAGAAAAAGATAAGTTTATTAAATATAAAAATAAATCATTAACTTTGACAGATCGTGGTCTTGAATATTTTAAAAAAATCAATAAAGAAATTGATTCATACAGAAAAGTACATAGAACATTGAACAAAAAAAATGTGTTTAAGTATAGTGATAAGGTTCAGACTAAGTTTATATAAATAATTTAGTATATATTTAGTTGGCCAGGTTTTCTTGACCGAAAATGTAATATAATAAAATAAATATTTTCGGTTCCTCGAACATCTTACGATGGAAGATGGTCTCAAAAACAAACTTGAGGCCAACTAACTAAATATATACATTATTACAAAAGATTTAAATATCCTTGTTCTTTAATTAAGATTATATTGAATGAAAACAATATTAATTAGGTTCAATAAATTAAATACATTATACAAAACAAAAGGAGGATGATAATATGGTTGATTATGCTAGTATGCTTGGGTTAGGAGCAATAGCTGGTTTAGGAATGCTTTTCTTTTTTATAATACTTGTAGTATATGTTTATTTTGCATGGGCGTATATGACAATTGCTAAAAAACTAGGTTATGAAAAAGCTTGGCTTGCATGGATTCCAATTGCAAATATTTTTTTGCTTCCAATATTAGCAAAGAAACATTGGGCATGGGGATTTATATTCTTTGTACCAATAGTAGGATTTGTTTTCATGATCATGTGGTTATGGAACATATATGAACAAAGAAATTATCCAGGCTGGTTAAGTTTAGCATTAGTTGTTGCTTTGATTCCATTGATTGGTTTATTGGGACACTTAGCACACATAGTAATTACTGGATTAGTTGCTTGGAGTGATAGGCAAGCACAAATTTAATTTTTTTCTTTTTTTTCTTTTATTGTGTTTATTTCTGTGATTTCATTCCCAACGCAAAGCATATTCATTCCGCTTTGCTTCATTCATAGCATTACTTCGGTCGTTTCATTCCCATCGCAAAGCATCAGTTGCTTGTAATTTACTTGCTTGTTTTGCAGGCAAATAACCAGAACCTGCACCAACTAAGAATGCAAATAATAAACAACCAGTTGTTAACCACCATGGAAATCCTGGTCTTAGCATAGAAAGTCCATTCATTGCTGCTATTATACCACCTAATTTAGCAATTCCATAACCAAGTATAACTCCAATTGTCCCACCTAAAAGTCCTAGAAGTCCTGACTCTATTACAAATATTAATAAAATAAATTTATTTTTAGCACCAACTGCTTTCATAACACCAATCTCTTGTGTTCTTTCTAATATAGAAGTATACATAGTGTTTGTTATATTAATTGCTGCAACTATTATTGAAATCAAAGCAATGATTACTAATACTCCATTTAGAACAAGAATTATATTTGTAAATATTGCCATCATATCTTCAAAAGTTTGAACTTGAAAATCTTCTTCACCTTCTTTTTGATTTCTATGTTTTCTAAATTTTTCTTTTATGTTTGCAGATACATCTGTTGGACTTTGATCATAAGCTGTTCTTACATAAATATATTCAAAATCTTCAATATCAAATATTTCTGTAAATCCTTCTTGAGATAAATAAACATTTGAATCATCACCAGGATTTCCAACTTCTTCATAAAATCCAACAACTTCTATTTCTATATCATTGACTTTAATTTTATCTCCAACAGACATTGTTTTTTTAAACATCCTATCTTGAATAATATAAGAATATCCTAAAGTTGCTTTTAATAAATCTCCTTTTTTTAAAGTTCTTCCTTGTATTATTTCTATTCCAGCAAACATTTCTTCTATTATTTTTTTTTCTTTAGAATCAGTCGACATCCCTATTACAAAAGGATATTTTTCTTTGTAATCTTTGTACTTGACTTTACCATTTGTAATCATCATTCCACTTGCTTCATCAACTCCATTGATTTTTCGAACAAAATCCAATTCATCTTCTGAAAATAATATATTACTTGTACCTGGAGCTTGAGTAAGACCACCACCAGGCATTAAAAATACTTTATCTGTTCCCATTTCTTGTGCAAATCCATCCATATAAGCATTTATTCCTTGACCAAAGCTGATTAATGCATATATTGCAGTAACACCTATTAAAATGGACAAAATACTAAGAAAACTTCTAAGTTTTCTATGAAATAGATTGTTTACTGAATATTTTAATATGTCTAATATCATTTTATTTTGGTATTTTTATTGTTTTTAATTTTTTCATTATTATTTTTATAATTATTGTGATTTTTCTTTCATTTTGCATATCGGAGTGCATCTACAGGGTTTAACTTAGACGCTTTCCATGCTGGCAATGTTCCAAAAAATGATCCAACTATAAATGAAAATAAAATTGAACCAACAAATAATTGCCAAGATATATGAGCACTTATTAAATCTGATCCTAATGCAATACTTCCAATATAAGCTAAACTTGTTGCACCAATATAACCCAGGATAGCTCCAACTATGCCTCCTACACTCCCCAGTAATCCTGATTCAACAAAAAACAGAATAAATATAGTTCTATTCTTTGCACCTATTGATTTCATTATACCAATTTCTTTAGTTCTTTCAACAACAGATGTATACATAGTGTTCATTATTCCAATTCCACCTACTAATAATGATATACTTGCAATTATGTAAATAAATATTTGTACAGCAAGTAATGTTTCATTAACACTTTCTATAACAGAAGTTGGTGTTTGAACTGAAAAATCTTCTTCACCAATATCAACATCTCTTATTTTTCTTAATTTTTTTTCAATATCCATTTGAATTTTGCTTACATCAAGGTTTGTATTAAATTTAACAGGAATGAGATCATAATCATCACCTTGTCTGTCAACTAAATCTCTTAAGTCATCTTCATTCATAAAAACAGCACCATCAAACTGGAAATTGCCTTTTTTTTCCATAATACCTATGACTTTGAATTCTTTATCAAGAATTTCTATTTTTGAACCAACATCAACAATTTTATCATAAGTTTCGTCATCTTCATAAAATGCATATCCTATAAATACAGAACCTGAATCATCATCTTTTAACATTCTTCCTTTGATAGATTTCATATTAAGGACATCTTCTATTAATTCTCTGCCTTCACCATCAGGCATACTGGCTGCAAATCCAAAACCTGCTTTATTATTAAAAACAATTTTAGCTGATTCTATGATTCTTCCTGTGACTCCTTCAACACCAGGTATTTTTTCAATGGCTTTGATTTCTTTTTCTGTAACTGGATCAACAACACCTGTTCCAGGTGGACCTAATCCACCACTTGCAGTAACAACGATTACATCTGCTCCAACAAATCCAAATTGGTCATTTATTGTTGATCTTAGACCTTCACCTAGGCCAATCAAAGAAACAACTGCTGCTATGCCTATAAATATACCAATTATAGTTAGCCAGCTTCGTAATCTTCGTCTAGCTAGTCCTTTTACAATAAATATAAGATAGTCTGATAACATAGTTTACCTTTAGAGTTTTATTTGTTATTATTTTTAGTTAGTCACTTTTCTTTTTTTTCACTTTTTTGATGATGTTTGTGGTTTTTATTCTTTTTTCTTTTTTTATACCTTCTGTAAAAATAAAAACCAACACCAACAATAAGTATCATTACAATCCAACCAGCAGTACCATTCCCACTTATTAAATTGTATTTCTTAGCATCACCTGCTTTATACAATGTAATTGGAACTTTAATTTCTTCTTTATATTCACGATTGATAGAGTCTCTATACTCAACTGTTAATGGTAATTCTAGGTTCTTTACTTTTTTTTCTATGTATAAATCAAAATCTGCTGTTTCATAGTCATCAGAATCTATATTTCCAACATAAATATCATCATTGGATAATTTTACAAAGTCATCACTATCTTTTAACATTATATTTAAAAATTTAATATCTTCTGTTCCTTTATTAACTATTTTTAATGTTGCTGTACCAGGTTGTCCTGCAAATAATATATCTGTACTATCAACATTATAAGTTAAGTCTGGGTGAGATGAAATTATAATACTAACAATATCTGTTTTACTATAATTTTTTCCAATTTCATCAGAGTATGTTAATGTTAAAGGTAGTTTGTGTATTTGTGATTCTGCTGTAGCAAGTGTAATAATATCAAAACTCATTTCTGCTTCTTCGCCAGGCTTTATTGTCTTAATTTTTTTCTCACTTCCTGTTGATAATGGAGATATTGGCATGTCTGAAGAACTTAAATCCAAATTTATACTAATATCTCTTATTAATGAATCTGCAATGTTTTCCAATTTAAAATTAATTTTTGCTTCTTGTCCTTGTGATATAGTTTCTGGTTCTGTTTTTACTTCTTTTATTAAAACAATTGCATCTTCTGTTTGAATATTAATATCAAATTTTTTAGTTACCGAATCAACATTTGAATGTTTATATTTAAATTCTATTTCATTTATTCCTTCAACTGCATTTTCATCAATACGAACTTTATATTTGTAATATACAGCATAATCATCACCTGCACCCAAAATACCAATATATTTTGTTGTATCTTCTTCATCATACAAGGAAAAAGGATATTTAGGTACAAACTCAAATTCAAAGTCTTTTGCATTTTGACCTTGATTCTCAATTTTAATCCTTACATCTACAGTTCCTCCTGGTTTAACAGGATCTGGTTGTTGATTGACAAGTGTAACCACAACATGTTCTTGGTTGTATATAGCTGCACTGCTTAAACTAATTGCAGTTAATATGCTTAACATAAATATTGTTATTAATAATAGGTTTTTTATTTTTATTTTATTTGTTTTCATTTTGATTTTCCTCCAAATCGTTTTTTATATTTATTTGTTTTTTATTTATTTTCATTTGACGACAATTATTCCATCTTTCAGGTTTTCAATTTTATCAGCTTGTTTAGCTAGTTTGTCGTCATGAGTGACCATGATAATTGTTTTGTTTTGTTCTTTGTTAAGCTTTTTTAAAAAATTTATCATTTCTACACCTGTTGTTGAATCTAAATTTCCAGTTGGTTCATCTGCTAAAATTACTTCTGGATCATTTGCTAATGCACGAGCAATTGCTACTCTTTGTTGTTGGCCTCCTGATAATTCTGTTGGTTTATGATACATTCTATCACTTAAACCTACCATATTTAAGAGTTTAATTCCTCTTTTTTTTCTTTGTGCTTTTGTTGTTTTTTGAAACATCATTGGAAGCATAACATTTTCTAAAGCAGTTAGGCTTGGTATTAAATTAAATTGTTGAAATATGAATCCTATTTTTCTTCCTCTGATTTGTGCTAATGCTGATTCTGACAAATGTGCAATGTTGTGGTGTTCAAGAAAAATATCTCCATTAGTTGGGATATCAAGACAACCAACCATATTAACAGCTGTTGATTTTCCTGAGCCTGATGGTCCTTGAATTGCAATAAACTCTCCCCTTTGAACTTTTAAACTTAATCCTCTTAATGCAGGTACTTCTACTTCACCCATTTTGTATACCTTCCATACATTCCTTAGTTCAATTATTGGTTTATGTTTTGTCATTTTATTTTATCTATATTATTAAAACCTTGTATCATGTGTTGAATAATCTTTTCAAATTTTAACATTTGTTGAAAATAATTTTCAATCATTTTTATTTTTTGTTTTTGTTCTTTTGTTTTTGCTTTTGGTTTATTTTCTTTTATAATATTTGGAAGTGTAGACTTTGCTAAATTTATTACATTTTCTTGTTTTTTGATTAGTGCTTGTTTAAAAACTTTTAAAAAATCCTTTTCTGCATATAAATAAGCTTTTCTTGTTCCTGGTTTACTTCTTCTTTTGACAAAACCAATTGCTTCAAGCATTTTTACTTTGTTGCTAATAGATGCTAAGCTATATCCTGTTTTTTTTGCTACATCTTCCATTGCAATTTCTTCTGGTTCTAGAAAAAGTATAGCCATAATTGTAGTTAATAGATTATCATTTATGCCTTGGCTTCTGCCTATGTTTTGGTAAAATTCTATGAATTGTTGATCTATTTGGCTCATTTTATGTAGTTTTAGTATATTTGTTTACCTTTTAGTATATTTAATACTTTCATAACTTTTAATATTTCTTAAAAGAAGTAAAGGTTATATATAAATCTTTCTATTTTGGTCCACCCAAAAATCCTATTACATTTCATCTCACTTTGTTCGATGAAACTTCATCTGGCCATGCCATTATTAACTTCGTTAAAAATGTCAATAACGGCACAGACGGATATTTTGGGTAACTCAAAAACCTTGTTTCAACAAAACATATATATATTAGTAATTAGTTGATATAGTATAATGGGGGATGATATAAATGGCAAATGTTACAATACATGACTTAATGTTTAGAAATCATTGTTTATTGGGTAAATTTCTTAAAGAACTAGAACAAGATGTGAATATAAAGACTTTTAATCACTTTAAGTGGGAGCTTGAGAAGCATTTTTTTATGGAAGAAAAAGCAATTTTCTCATTTGATATAAAGGAACAAGAAACCTCTGCAATGTTAGCAGATGTTATGGAAGAACATATACAGATATTGGATATGCTTAAGGAGATTGAGGCAAAGCTGTTGAAAAAAGAAGATATTGATCTTTCTAAACTAAAAGAATTTCATACAAAACATAAAAACTTTGAAGATCAAACTTTATATCCTAAATTAGATGAAGTTTTATCTGATGAACAAAAAGAACAAATAATAGAAAGGGTAAAAGCACTATATCCTGGATTGTGTTAAAAGGAGGTATACAAAATGGAAACAATAAAAAACTTAACAAAAGCATTTATTGGTGAAAGTCAAGCAAGAAATAGATACACAATATATGCAAAGATTGCTAAAAAAGAAGGATTTGAGAAGGTTTTTGAAGTATTTTTGAAAACAGCTGATCAAGAAAGAGAACATGCTAAATGGTTGTTTAGATTGATTAATAAGTTAAAGAAAAATGAAAATGCTATTAAAGTAGAAGCAGAAGCACCAACAACTTTAGGTAAAACCATTGATAATCTAAAGTCAGCAATTACTGGTGAAAATTATGAATATACTTCAATGTATCCTTCATTTGCAGATGTTGCTGAAAAAGAAGGACATAAAGATATTGCTAAAAGACTTCGTGCAATAGCTGTTGCTGAAAAACATCATGAAGAAAGGTATAAGAAGTTGTTAGTTCAGTTAGAAAGCAAAACTATGTTTAAAAAAGATAAAAAAGTTAAATGGATATGCAGAAAATGTGGTTATGAACATGAAGATGAAAAACCACCAAAGGAATGTCCTTCCTGTGGTCATCCGATTGCTTATTTTGAAGTAAAGTGTGAGAGGTATTGAATATGACTAAATTAAATCAAGTTTGGAAATGTGAAATGTGTGGTAATATTGTTGAATTAGTACATTCTGGTGCTGGTGAATTAGTTTGTTGTGGTGTGCCAATGGAATTACAAGTTGAGAAAAGTAAAGAAGAAGGTAAAGAAAAGCATGTTCCTGTTGTTGAGGAGTTAGACAATAATAAATTCAAGATAACAGTAGGAAGTACTCCACACCCTATGGAAAAAAACCATTTCATTGAGTGGATTGAAGTGGTTAGTGATGAAGTAGCTAAAAGACATCCTCTAAAACCAGGACAAACCCCTGAAGTAATTTCTTATTCAGGCACTGATAATTATTATATAAGAGCATACTGTAATATCCATGGATTATGGTCAAGTAAATGAATAATCAAACTGTGTTAAATAAGATAAGAAAAGAACTTAAACAACATGTTGATTTTAAATATAGAAAAGGTTCTATTAATTTTTTTAAGGAAAAGATTAAAGTACATGGAGTGAGGTCTGGAATTGTTAGAAAGATTGGTAAAAAGTATTGGAAAGATGTTAAAGATAAGTTTGTGGAAGAGATATTTACATTGTGTGAACAATTGCTTAAATCAGATTATAATGAAGAATCAACAATTGCGTTTTCTTGGGCAATGAATTGTAGGCCCAGGTTTGAGAAAAAACATTTCTTTGTTTTTGAATCTTGGGTAAAGAAGTATGTTAACAATTGGGCAAAGTGTGATGACTTTTGTACACATGCTTTCAATAGGTTGTTGTTGAAATATCCTGAGTTTTATTCTAATGTTAAGAAATGGACAAAGTCAAAGAATAGGTGGATGCGTAGAGCTGCAGCTGTTATACATATTTCTACTGAGAAACAATTTTATTCTTCAAAGAATTTAAAACATATATTTGAGATTGCAGACATTCTTTTAATGGATTCTGATGATCTTGTACAAAAGGGTTATGGTTGGATGCTGAAAGTTGCAAGTAATCATTATCAAAAGCAAGTGTTTGATTATGTTATGAAGAATAAGAAAACAATGCCAAGGACTGCTCTGCGTTATGCAATTGAGAAGATGCCTAAGGGATTGAAGAAGAAAGCAATGGCAAAGTAGAATGAGAAGTTTAGTAAACAAAATCAATAAATTAAGAAAATTATCAATCAATAAGATAGTAAACAATAGAATTAAAGAGTTTAAACAAGTCAAAAGTAATAATAAAGTCTTTTCTGAACTTTGTTTTTGCATTCTTACTGCTAATTTTAATGCTGAACGAGGGATCATGATACAGAATGCAATTGGTAGTGGTTTTTTGACACTTACAGAAAAACAATTAGCACGAAAACTTAAAGAATTAGGTCATAGATTTCCTAATATAAGAGCAAAGTATATTATTGAAGCTAGAAAAACATTTCAACAATTAAAAAAAAAGCTTAAAAATGTTAAAGATGAATTTGTTTTAAGGGAATACATAGTCAAAAGTATAAAAGGTTTAGGTTATAAAGAATCTTCGCATTTCTTAAGAAACATAGGTTATGATAACTTAGCAATACTTGATTTTCATATTATTGATTTGTTGGTTGATAATAAGGTTGTTGATAGACCAAAGACATTGACAAAGAATAAATATATAGAAATTGAAGCTTTGTTAGGTAAACTAGCGAAACAATTAAATACTACGCAATCTAAATTAGATTTGTATTTGTGGTATATCGAGACTGGTAAAGTTTTGAAGTAATTTGGTGAAAAGTTAATGATACTAACAAAAAAAGAGGTATTAAAAGAAATTAAGTTAGGTAGAATTAAAATCACACCTTTTTCTAAGAAAAATCTTACCGGAGCATCATATGATTTAACATTAGATAATAAGTTTAGAGAGTTTAAGTGCGAGAAAATCATTGATATTAAAGAAAGAACTAATTATAAGAAACATACTAAACTTATAACTGAAAAAAGTTTAGTTCTAAACCCAGGAGAGTTTATATTAGGTGTAACAAAAGAAAAAATTAAACTGCCTAAAGATATATGTGGGTTTTTGTCAGGCAGAAGTAGGTTTGCTAGGCTTGGGTTAGCTGTGCATGTAACTGCTAACTTTGTTCAGCCGAATATTAACAATGTTCAAGTACTTGAGATAAAGAATTTGTCTGAAATGCCGATTAAACTTTATGCTGGTGTTAAGGTTTGTCAGATTATTTTTTCTAGAACTGAAGGTCAAGCTAAGTATAAAGGCATGTTTGGTAAACAGAAGAGTGTTTAAATTATTAAATTTAAAAAAAAACAAAAAAAAAATTATAAAATAATAAGAAATTTAGTATTCTTACTCTTGTTTTGCTTCTTCTGGTTTAGCTTCTTCTGCAGGTTGTTCTTCTGCTGGTGCTTCTTCTTGAGCAGGTGCTTCAGGTTGAGCTTCTTCAACTGGTGCTGATTCTTCAGCAGGAGCTTCAGGTGCTTGTTCCATTTCACTTGCTTTTTGAAGTAAAACAACGTTTTGAGCTTGTTTACCTTTATCTGTATCTGCAGCATCAAAAGATACCTTATCATTATCTCTGATAAATGTTCCTTCTGATAAACCACTGAAGTGTACGAAATATTCAGTACCATCTTCGCCTATGATAAAGCCAAAGCCTTTTTTTCGGTTGTACCATTTAACTGTTCCTTCCATTTTAATCCTCCGTAATATACTATACTTACCATTCAAGTTTGTATGAATAGTATATATTGGCAATCATTTTGTCTTTTTAAAGCTTTTGGTTAAAACTAAGGTCAATTCAACCAAAATATCCGTCTGTGCCGTGTATGCCTATGTTTGTTTGGCAAACATGGCATGGCCAGGTGAAGTTTTGTCGAGCGTTAAGTGAGGCAAAACGTAATAGGATTTTTGGTTGAATTAGTTAAATTTACTATATAACATTCTAACACATATATTAAACTCAATAAATCTTTATAAATAAATATCTATTTAGTATATAATATTACAATAATAAATAATAAGGAGGGATATAACAATGGGAGCATTTGCTAAATTTGTAAAAATATTAATTGGTTTAGTTCTAATTATACTAGGTGCTGTATCATATGCATGGTGGTGGCCTGCTTTAGTAGTATTGATCAAAGGCGCACTAGGATTAGTTGTTATTGGATTTGGATTGTTAGCAATCTTGATTGCAATGACTGAGTAAGGATATTATTTTATTTTTTCTTTTTTTATTAACTTTATTTTTTTATTATGTTTAGAATAATATTTAGTTTTACTTTCTTTATTTTTATAATAATTTTTGTTATAATTTATTAAATTAGTTTCTATTCTTTTACTATAATCTATATTTGTATAGAATTATTTCTTACTTTCAACTACTTTTCTCATAACTGCAACAAAGTCTTCAGCTTGTTTTCTGTATTTCTCATACTGTACTCCAGAAATATGTTGAATCTCTCTGTGTGTGATCTGTTTCATTAATCTGTAAAACATGTTCATAATATCTGCATACTTTTTTTTAACAAGACCTTTTTGTATTAATTCTTTGTTCATCATTTCTGCAACATGGCTTGGTGATGGTGGTATAACATGTTGTGTCATCAAAGCTGCATGTGCTGCATCGATCACAGCCCAGTATAAGTCAACTGTTGCTTGAGATAAGTGCCATCTGGAATTCATTAATGTTCTTGGTGCTCTTGAAAAATAACTCCAAACTGCTTCAGCTGTTGGTCTAATCCTTCCCCTTTGTAATAAACCTTGTAATGGTTCAAAGAATCCTGTGTCAATCAAAGCAACACCATCTCTTAATATGTTTACTGCAACTGGATCACTATTTCTTACATAGTCCCAGAATGCTGTTAATTTTAATGTAATAACATGAAGTCTTGTTGATACTTCTGTAATTAATTTTTCTGTTATAATTCTATATGTTTCAACAATTGCTGGCGATAATACTGTAGACACATCATCAACTATAATCATAATATCAATATCACCTTTGCCTTCATGTTCGCCTCTTGCTGTTGAACCAAATATAATGACTGCTTTTAGGAAGAATGAGAATTCATTATACATTTTTTTAGAAAAATCTCTTGCTAATTGCAGATCTTTGTGAGAATAATGTTTAAGGTTGGGATTAACATTTTTCTTAATATCAAACTTCATATATAGAATTATATAGTATGGGTTTATTAAATTTGTTGAGTATTGGAGAGTGGTATAAGTTATATTTATATACTACATCCCTTATTATAAATTAACATTGGAACAAAATAAGGAGCAACGAGAATGAAAAAAATTACTAATAAAGAATCTCAAATAATAATAAAGAAATCTATGTTGGCTTTAGGTTTGACAGCGAATATGTATACTAATCCTTTAATAGTAAAACAAGTTTTAAAAGAAATGGAATTAGATGATTTTAAAAGTAAGGTCCCTACAATGAAAAAGTGGTTCAATGAAATTCAACTAAAACCCAAAAATTTGAAACATCTTTTTATAGATATAAAGAATGGACTTATTAATAAACATCCAGCTATTATTGAATTTCTTGAACTGGCATTAAAAAAAAAGTGGTTAAAAAAATCTCAAACTATAATTAAATCCGTTCATATTATGTTTATATTAGAATGCATTACTTGTGCTATGTGTAATAATGATGATTTTTTAGATGAAATTCATACGCATATTAAACTCAAAGAAAAAGAATGTGGTATTGATTCTCATCATCTATTAAAAGCTTTTTTTAATTTATTACATCTAACTCATACTTTTTTTGGTTCTATAAAAACACTCACAATTGATCCTATGATGATACATTTAAATCCTATATTTAGAGATTTTAAATTAACAAAAAAAGAATTAAAAAAATATTATAAAAAACATAAATTAAATTATTTTGAATATAAATTATTATCTGAAAAAGATAAAATAAAAAGTTTTCTTGAACTAGGTGCTATTAATATTTATGAAGCAGGAATAACAGATTATGAAAAAGGTTTCAAATTTAATGCTCTAGGTGCGGAAGCATTATGTGAGGAATTATTAAAAGG